>CAZRSD010000155.1:0-4840 GCA_964602645.1 uncultured Myxococcales bacterium | reverse complement strand
AATCAAGGACAAGATAATCACGACGACAACCCGCCACAATGCGCCGACAATGATATTCGCTTTGTCTTTACGAGCAAAGAAGCAACCCGTAACGCTTCCGATATCGGTAGCGCACCGGGGCAGACGCGCCCCCTACCCGAGCACTTTCAAAATCGCTTCATGCATGCGCCAAAGAATCGTATCGAAGCCGCATTTGGTGATATTGCCGTTGATGATTGGAATGATTGGCGTTGGCAACAGCGCAAACGATTTCGCCTCATCGATCAACTTGAAGGCGTCATCAACGTGAGCGAGGGCGAGCGTTTCGCCTTTGAAACATCAAACGCCATGTTTCATATGGGCATCACGCCTTATTACGCATCGCTTATGGATAAAGACGATCCAAATTGTCCCATTCGTTTGCAGTCGGTGCCGCAAATGGGTGAGCTTGATATTTTAGCGACGGATTTAGAAGATCCACTCGGCGAAGAGCGGGACATGCCCGTGCCCGGCATCACCCATCGCTACCCCGATCGCGTGCTGTTTTACACGACGCACAATTGCCCGGTCTACTGTCGCCACTGCACGCGCAAGCGCAAGGTTTCCGATCCGTCGACAATGGCGGCCAAAGAGCAAATCGAAGTTGCGATCGATTACATCACAAAAACCACATCGATACGGGACATCGTCATTTCCGGCGGCGACCCGCTCTCGCTTTCAAACGAACGGCTCGACTACATTTTAAGTCGTCTTCGCGCGATTCCGCACGTGGAAATATTCCGCATGGGAACGCGCAATTTGGTAACGCTGCCACAACGCGTAACAGATGATTTTGTCGCCATGCTCAAAAAGCATCAACCCGTTTTCGTGAACACGCACTTCAATCACCCGAAGGAATGCACCGCCGAAGCGCTCGATGCATGCCGCAAACTGGCTGATGCGGGCTGCGTCATGGGCAATCAAATGGTATTGCTCAAGGGCGTTAACGACGACTATCGCATTGTGAAAGAGCTCAATCATCGCCTCTTACTCATGCGCGTGCGTCCCTACTACATCTACCAATGCGATTTGTCGCAAGGCATAAGCCACTTTAGAACCAGCGTGCAGGTTGGTCTCGACATCATGGAGAAACTGCGTGGACACACGTCGGGCCTTGCCGTTCCGACCTATGTTGTCGACGCACCGGGTGGCGGCGGCAAAATTCCGATGCTACCGCAATATGTCGTGAGCTATTCCGACAAGAAGCTCGTGCTGAGAAATTTCCAAAACCGTCAGTTCACGTATGTCGAGCCATAGTTAGTGTGAATGGTTTCGAAAACGTGCTGACCAACTTCATAGACTTTCTGATAACACGTCTTGTGACCCGTTTTTTGGGGTGCAACAATGACACGTGCAGCATTGATTTTGTCAATTATTCTACTTGGTCAAAAGGCATTTTCAGAAACTTGGATAACGCTTAAGGATGAGCCACGACGACTTCATTCGTTAACATCGTGCGCGCGAGCTGCTGACTACGTGAAGAAAGACACGTGCTCCTGTTGCTTGGTACAGCATGTCGACATTAATAATTACAACGCCGCTGAAGCAGCAGAACATTGTCGTGTCGCGCATCAATGCGAATTCGACGAAGCTTCTTTCTATGATTTGGAAGTGGCGCGACGGCAAGTTGCGAATGCGCGCAAGAGCATTAAAGCGATGACGATCGTTGACGTGACCAAGCTGCTCGAAACACCACAACTGCCGAGAGACGCTGTGCTCACCAATACTGATATCGTTACCATCTTAGAAACACTCAACAAGGCCGGTTACCTCGCCTTACCGCCTGACATCTTTAGCACCAGCAAAGAGGCGCCACTTAAGCTCTTTGCAAAACCGCTCGGCAACAGCGCAAAAGGCGTTTACAGTGGTCAACTCTTTTTCATCGGTTACACCAAACGGACTCGCAATGAGGATGGCAAGGTGGTGATTAAAACCGTGCCGCTCTACATTCTCAAAGAAACCAAAAAAGGCGTGAGCGAAATCGCGCATCTTTACAAAGTAGATGTTAGTCGCCTGCACAGCGAACGGGATGACACGTTTACCAAGCACTTCACCGATGCGGAAGTAACGACGCCAACAATCGCGAGAGTTGCCTTTGACGATTTGCATTTCAAATTGAAAACCGGCAACACTCGCTATTTTTCACTTTTGCAAACGGCGCCTGGCAAGAGCATCTACAAGCATCTGCGGGACTTTGGCATGCTTGCGCAAACCAAAGATACCGACGAAAAAGAGTTTCAAGCTGCCATGACCAGAATCAAGCATATTTTCTATCGCATGGGCTTTGCGATGTCACAGCTACATCAAAAATATATTGACCCACTTCATTTCCGTGCGAAGCCGTTGAAAAAGACCTACACGCATGGCGATCTGCACTCGGAGAATATTTTTTACGACGACGTAACCGATACGGTGACACTGATCGATAACGAAACCTTCGCGCTTTCGCTTAATCATCCGTCATTGGGCATCGATGACATCGTCGAGTTTTACATGATGCATACGCTCAAAACCATCGCGCATACTGTTGCATCGCAGCTCACGAACAATCGCGAGTTTGGCATCAACGACGCGTTGTGGCACGAGCTTTGGCGTTCGCTTTTTGATGGTTATCTCTCGGCGTACGGCGACCTTTCGCGCGAAGAATTTGAGGAGCTCTTCAACGATTTTCGAGAGCAGTTTTATAAGGGCCTCTCGCAATTTCGCATCTTCAAATCGCCACGCAATTTTGTCGACCAACGCAAAATCAAGCGCTTTGGCCCAAGCATTCGTCGCAGCAACCTGAAAGACCATGAGCTCGCTGAAACCTTCGAACGCCTCTACGCCAGGAAGATCGAGGGCTATGTCTGCGCCAAATCGCATCACGCTCAAAGTTCGAGCAGCCTGTCGCAGCAGGGGATCAGATAGCTTGCTGTAGGTAGGAGCCATTCATACATTCGCTCACTTTTCCTTTATGTGAGACGAATGTATGTCAGTATTTCGCGTTGCAACTCAATTAGTTTTGTTGATTTGGTCGATGTCAGCGCTCGCTGACGATCATCACGCCGAAATCGCGAAGATCAAATCAAGCCTGCTCGACCCCGACGCCTTTCTCAAAAAAGCAGGCCCCCTCGTGATAATGGGCAACGCTCCGATCGACAAGGCGAAAATAATTATTTTACCCGAGATTCACGACGACCCAACGAGCCTCATGGCACAACTTGCCTTCATCGCACGCGAAAAGCGTCGTAACCGTTCGTTTGTGGTGCTCGACGAAAGTCTCTCGTCACTCAAGAAAAGTATGTGGGACATCTTTTCGC
This sequence comes from uncultured Myxococcales bacterium, assembly GCA_964602645.1. Classification (GTDB taxonomy): domain Bacteria; phylum Myxococcota; class UBA727; order UBA727; family JABDBI01. The sequence goes on along the minus strand of CAZRSD010000155.1, from coordinate 1,523 downwards.
AAAAGACCATGGAAATCCTCGCAGCGCGGGACCAACGTCGTGGCCGACAAAATTATGTGCCGCAAGAATTTGAACAAGCCCTGCAAAACCTCGCAACCAAATTTCGCTCGAGCTATGGTCAGCTGAATCAAGCGCACGATACGGGCCTATGGACTCTCGACGAATTCGCCGATGTCTCGACGCCATTCTTCGGCTGGGACTCGCTCAACAAATCCACGCTGGCTGAGCGAAATGGGCAGATGGTGGCGAGCCTCAAGAAACTCGCCAACAACAGCGACCGCATTCTCGTGATGGCGGGCGCACGTCACGTGCCCGAGCTCGAATACATGACCAGCCAGCGGCTCTTGTGCGCGGAAAGTAAATTCAATGACATGGATAAATTCTTCAACGTCGTCGAAAATCGCTTTGGCGAAGTGCCCAATCTGCGCTACGGCATCGGGGCAACCGCGCCCATCCACAAATATCTCAACTCGCAACAATACGCGATCGTCTTTACGCGTGACCTCTACAACGAACTCGACCGCATCGTCGACCAGTTCAAGAGCCGCCTCGGTTCACGCGGCTGCATGAATCTAGGACAATAAAAAACCGAGAGCTCAACAGAACTCTCGGCTATTTGGGCGGCTCTGGCTACGCCGTCCGATCGGGCCTTTACGGTCCTAGCAAGACCAGCTGGGTCTAAGACTATTATAACCAAAACTAATTCACCCGACAACCGTCTGAGCGATCCCGGTGAAATAAAATTATCGAGCGCTTTGAACCCTGCGAAAAATAAGGATAGAACTCACCAACGCCAAGCATCGCTGATGCACCAACACAGGAAAAAAGCTGCTGGCAGCCCTTCAACACCCCTTGATCAACCCGCACAATTGGTGCATTAAGGGCCTTCGTAACTATTTCGAAGTAAACAAAGGTTGAGCAAATGTCTGAAAATCCAGCTTTGGCACGCAATAAGCGACGACTGGCCGATTATTTCATTCAAAACAAAGTTGACGTTGACTATAAGAATGCCGACGTACTACGCCGTTTTTTGTCGCCAGAAGGTAAAATCTTGCCTTCACGCCGTTCTGGTTTGGTTGCAAGCAACCAACGCAAGATCACCAAGGCGATCAAGCGCGCTCGTTCTGCTGGGCTCTTGCCATTCAGAAGCGTCGAAGTTTAAGCAACTTCGCACAACAATGCCATCTCCAGGTGAGGCAAGCTCTTGGTTGCCCCTATGATGGTTTTTAATTCCTCGCTAAAAATAAGCGCATATTTCATCATCCCTTGTCCCTTGTGGTAGATTGATTCCATGGGGGCGCAGGTTGGGCACACGCGAAAATTCGGCATCGGGTATCGTTGCACGCGCACCCTCACCTTGAACGAAAGCCAGAGCTTTCGTTTTTTTTTGTGGGGCTTCCCTTGATGAAAAAAACCTTCATTCTCGACACAAACGTGCTGCTTCATGATCCGCGGTCGATGTTTAGTTTTGCCGATAACAACATCATCATTCCCATCTACGCCGTGGAAGAAATCGATACCTT
>CAZRSD010000154.1:2522-4858 GCA_964602645.1 uncultured Myxococcales bacterium | reverse complement strand
CATCATCGCTCTACTTTCCTTTGTAACGACAGCATGTTGGCACGCAGTAGCCACGAAAATTCCGTATTTGTTAAATGTGCTCTTCCTGCCGCCAATAATTCTCGTCTTTGTGAGTCAGTACTTTAAGCCATTTGAAATCATCTTGTCGTCGCTGATGTGCGGGCTTTTTATTGATGTTTTGGGTGGGTTCCCGGTTGGCTTTAATATTTTGTTAATGCTCATTGTTGCGATTGCCATCAATCTTTTAAATGTCTTCTCCGGTAAGGTTTATAGTCGCGAGCTCATCTACTATGTCTTCGTCGTTTCTTTCATCTATCGATTAGCGCTCTTGATCAGTCATTTTGTTTTTTCAGGCCACAAAACCAATCTGCATCTCGCGCAACTTTTTTTCGGTCCACTTATCGACGGACTGGTGAGTATACCATTTTATTATATACTGGTAGCGACGCTTTCGCTCGGTAAGGCATTCGATCGAAGCGAGTTTTATAAGAGCCGTATTGGATATCGTTCATGAACAGCAAGGCGTCACAGAAGATTGGTAGCTTCTTGGTTGCCATTGTCCTGTGCTTCTTCGTTTTGGTGGCTCGCCTCTATTATTTGCAGATCGTCGAGGGCGATACCTATCTGCAGCGCAGCGAAAGCAATTTCATTCAAGAACGCCTCATCAAACACAGCCGTGGTAAAATCCTCGATAGCGAGGGTGGGGCGCTCGCCGACAATCGCCTTGCCTACGATGTTTATGTCACTTTCGCCATGCTTCCTGACAGCATGAAGAATTTACGTATGCTGACTTCGCCACTCAATCTGCCGAAGAAAGACCTCGCCGATCTCGATCGCGAGCTTGTCGCATGGGCGCGCAACAAAATCGACGGTGAAATTGTGGTTGCGTCACGTGTGCCGCAAAAGACCTGCACCATAATCAGTGAGATTGTTCGCGTGGCGTTGATGTCGGGCGTCAAATTCGTAACCAACCCCGGCAAAGATGCGCGTTGCGATATTATTTTGCAGAGCAACGAATTCCCGAGCCATGCGCAAACATTGGATTTGCTTTCGTCGCTGCTCGATGATCGGCAAACTGATCTGGACGAAGACTGGCAAAAAGCTGAACGCAAAGCGCAAGGGCTTGGACGCTTTAAGCCGAATCTTTTGGTGCCCGACGTTGGTTTTGATACGTACGCGCGCATTGAAACGGCGATTTCACTTGGTCGCCTTGCGGGCGTAACCGTTGTGCCGTCAAAACGACGTCGCTATGTGCAGGGTGATTTTGCAACCCACACCATCGGCTTTCTCAATCAAGTTTCAATCGCCGATATTCAGAGTCGCAGCAAGTCATATCGCTCAGGTGACTTCATTGGCCGCAATGGGCTCGAAGCAACCTTTGAAGATATTTTGCGCGGCGAAGATGGCGTCGAGCGGGTGATCGTCGATGCGAAAGGCCGTCGTTTCGACGAGGCGTGGGAAGAAGCCTTGCTTGGCTCCGAGCGCGTTGTTGATCCGACGCCGGGGCAATCGATCAAATTAAGCCTCGATCCTGATTTGCAGCATGCGGCGCAAGATTTGTTTTTGGGTATCTCAGGCTCGGTGGTTGTCGCTGAAGTCGACACCGGTTTTATTCTTGCGCTCGCGAGCTTTCCGAGTTTTGACCCGAATGGCCTCGTGAGTGCCGATAACGCCAAGCTCTTTAAAAAGCTGCTCGCGGACAAAGAGCGCCCCCTGCGCAATAAAGCGGTGCAAGATCACTATTCACCCGGCAGTATCTTCAAACCGGTGACGGGTATCGCGGGCCTCAGCAAAAAGCTCATCACACCGGGTTACCAACACTATTGCGCCGGTACCTACTCCATCCACCGCACGACGTGGCGTTGCTTCAAGCGTGAAGGGCACGGACCAATTTCATTGCGCGAATCGTTGAAGGTTTCTTGTGACGGCTATTTTTACGAGCTCGGCCATCGCTTAGGCCTCGATGCGTTGTCGGATGTGGCGAAACAACTTGGTCTCGGTGCAAAGACCGCCATCGAAAGAATATTACAAGAAGCGTTTCGGCTACGTAGCACCAGGCTTTGTCGTCAATATGGCTATTGGTCAAGGCGATCTTGGCACCTCGCCTATACAAATGGCGATGGTTTATGGTGCGCTCGCCAACGGTGGCATCATCTATAAGCCGCAGTTGGTGCGGGAGATCATCTCCGACCAAGGTGACGTTATCAAGAAATTCGATCCCGTCGTCAATTCGAGTGTTGCTGATTCATCATTTGATTTTAACGAAATCATCGACGGGCTTGCCTATGTCGCTGAGCCCGGCGGTTCCGCGTATTCGCTCCGCTACAAACCAGAGA
>CAZRSD010000154.1:0-2512 GCA_964602645.1 uncultured Myxococcales bacterium | reverse complement strand
GAGAACGCCGACATCAACAAATGGATCAAAGACGAGAAAATCGCAGTGGTGGGTAAAACCGGTACGGCTCAGGTGGTCAAACTTTCGAAATTGGTGAAACACGTCGAGGTTGAAGACGTGCCCTATGAGCATCGCGACCACGCATGGTTCGTGGGCTTGTTTCCGCGCGAAGATCCGAAGATTGTCATCGTTGTCATGACCGAGCATGCAGGCTTCGGCGGCGCCATGTCGGCGCCAGTTGCAGTGCGTCTCATGAAACGATGGTATGAAAAGAATCCGCCGCTCGAGACGACGGCTATGGTGAAACCGAATGTTTGAACAGGTGGAAGTTAAACGATTACCGACGCGTATTCCCTACAGCGTGCTCATTCCGCTCTTTTGCATCGTTGCTATCGGCGTGCTCAATTTGTCTTCAGCGGCGCAGGCGACGAGACCCGACCTCTACTTTAACCAGATTTTGCGTTTTGGTCTCGCGCTGATTTTGCTCACGACGGCTGCACTGATCCACACGCGGTTCATTCGTCAACTGGCTTTTGTCGCCTATGCCGCATCAATTTTTCTCTTAATTCTCGTCTTGGCAGTGGGCACCACCGCAAAAGGTGCCGAGCGTTGGCTCGTGCTCGGACCGTTGCGTATTCAACCGTCAGATCCGGCAAAACTCGCGCTCATCCTCGCCATTGCCCGCTATTGTTCGATGAATTGGCCTGCCCAGGGCTATTCAATTCTCACGCTGCTTAGGCCACTCAATATTTCGCGGCCTATCGGCTTTTTGGCGCTCATGGTGCTCATCCTCGTCAAATCGAGTAAAGGCTCGGAGCTATTGTCCGACCAGCTTTTGACGTCGAAACTTGGTATGGCCATCATGGTGGCCGCATTGATAGGCGGTGTGGTATGGCTCTTCCTTGCCTTGCTTAAATTGTATCAAACCAAATTTCATTTCGAAGCCTTGGTTGCGCCCATCGACATTCCGCTTGCGCCGTTCTTATTGATCGCGGTCGAGCCTGATCTTGGCACCGGCCTCTTGGTGCTTGCCATCTCCGGCATCATGCTTTTGTACATTGGCATTAGAAAATCATCACTCGTGATAGGCGCGATCGCGGCCGTTGCAGTGAGTGTGCTTTCGTATTTCACGCTCCTGCACGATTATCAAAAACAACGCATCATTTCATTCATGAACCCCGAGGCCGACGCCAAAGGCGAGGGTTACCACGCGATGCAATCGATCATTGCTATTGGCTCAGGCCGGCTTACCGGCAAAGGCTATAGTGGCGGCACGCAAACGCAACTGTCATTTCTCCCCGAGAATGCTACCGACTTTGTCTTCAGCGTGTGGGCAGAAGAATGGGGTTTCGTCGCGTGTGTATTTTTATTGTCGCTCTATTTTTTGTTGCTGTGGTCCATCCTCAAAATAGCGTCGAAAGTTGAGGATCAGTTCTCGCAGCTCATTTGCATCGGCGTTGCTGCAAGCATCTTCATCCACGTCTTCGTCAACGTAGGCATGGTGACGGGCCTCTTGCCCGTCGTGGGCGTGCCATTGCCGCTCATGAGTTTTGGTGGCTCGTCGCTCAATATTACGCTGCTCGGCATAGGCCTTGTGGTCAATGTCGCCATTTGGCGTGGGCAGAAATAGTAAGCGCTAATTTATGATTAATGAAAGAATTGCTCTGGCCCATCGCCATCAAACTTTATAGTTGCCGCCGCCCAAATCAATTAATATATAGAATTATTGTTACTAATTAAGCCGTTTAATGCGTATAAAAATTAATAAAAACCCAGACGTCGGCTTAAAGATCTTTTGAATTTGTGGCGAGGTGACCTATGAATTTTTTCGTTCGCTATGCTTTACTATTTCTAATATCCATAAATCTTTTTGCAGAAGAAACCACCATGGTTGAACCGGTGACGGTGGCGGCCGACGATGTCTGCCCCATTTCGGACAAGAAGCCCGATAAATTGGTGCTCAATAACGATCCAGAGACCCCGCTCGTCGACCATAATCGCGAGCTTAAGGATTTCAGCACCGATTTTGTAGTCAGAGAATTTTTTCGCTCGAAGGAAACGCTCTTCAATTTCATGAAAATTGTTTACGAGACCATAGACCGCGACCTCAAAGATTATCGCACGAGAAACCATCTCGACGACCGCTCAATCACCTTCCTGTTTAAAGGCGGTAACGTTCTTCGCATTATTTCGAATGGCATCTATTCGCTCTTGCCACCCGAAGCGCGCGACCTGCTGAAGGATAGTTATCCTGATATCTTTAAGCGATCAGATGCAGACTACACGGTGATCGTCGATGAGAATCGTCTGAATGGCATGGATGCAAACAAAGTCATGGATGAGCTTACGCTCGTGACCTATCAATCGCTTAATAAAATCCGTGATGAGTTTACCGCACACCCTGAAAAATACTTTGATTTCACCCAGCTGAAATCAAAACTTGCGCAAAACATCATCGCTACAGCGCATCCCAACTTGCTAGTCAGAAAAATTAGCACCTAATTATGTCGAG
>CAZRSD010000153.1:2917-4885 GCA_964602645.1 uncultured Myxococcales bacterium | reverse complement strand
TTCTTATTCGGGTTAAACGATTACAGAATTCCTACTTCTTGGGATTGCGCCCCTCCGGCGACAAATTGTCATAACGATGTTAGGTCCTTAGCGGCCCCATTTGAGTGATAAAGATATGGACAACAGAAATCTCCTCATGACGCAGTTGAGCGCCATCCGTCGAAAAATAGTCGAAGCTGTCGTATTAAAAAAACAGAAGCAGAAAGATGTCACGCAGATGTATGGGTTTACCGGATCGTCTGTCAGTCATTATGTTAAGCTATCATCGGTGAGAAATGTGACCTGTCTTTGTTATCTTTCTACCGCTTTCTTCCAAAAAACGACGCTAAAATGCCGAGCGAGAGTATCCCCAAAATCACTGCAAGCGCCGCCACCTTATCGATATGGATATGTTGAGCAAGGATCATTTTCGTGCCAACAAAGCCCAAGATGAAGATCAAACTGTGTTTAAAGTAACGGAAACGATTCATCATCGATGACAATGCAAAGTAGAGCGAGCGCATACCGAGAATAGCAAAAACGTTAGACGTAAAGACGATGAAGGGATCGAGAGTAATGGCGAGCACCGCCGGTATCGAGTCGATCGCAAAGATGAGATCGGTGCTTTCGATCAAGACGAGTGCGAGGAACAGCGGTGTTGCGGCCCATTTGCCATTGCTCTTCACGAAAAAATTATGACCATGATATTGCTTGGTGATGGGAAACCATTTGGAAACCGCACGCACAATGAAATTCTTTTCGGGCTCGAGATGATCTTGCTGCACCACCATCATTCGCACTGCCGTCACGATCAAGAAACCGCCCATCACGTACATGAGCCACGCAAATTTCGTAATGGCCGCAATTCCCGCGGCTATCATGACGCCGCGCATGACGAGTGCGCCCAAGATACCCCAGAATAAGACGCGATGTTGGTAGACGCCCGGCACTTTGAAATAACTAAAGACCATAGCGATGACAAAGATATTGTCAAAGCTCAGCGATTTCTCGACTACATAGGCCGTAAAGAATGCCAATGCGGCATCCGCCCCGGTTTTGGGCAAGCCCACATCCATGCCAATGCCGAGCCAGTGATGTTCGTAAAACACATACACTAATGCATTAAAACCGAGAGAAATGACTATCCACACGACGGTCCATGCCAAAGCGCTCTTGGCCGACATTACTTCGTCTTTGCGGTGAAAGACCCCTAAATCAAGTGCTAAGAGAACAAGCACCAACATAATAAATCCAGAAAAATAATAGACCATCTTCTCGAGCTTCCTCCCATGTGGCGCGCGTCGACAAAGCCATAACAATCCAGCAAGGAGAATTAATGCCATGAACCTATCCGGAAATAATTTCGTCACTTGAAACGTCAACAAATAAAGTTTTGGTGGTGCGACTTGATACATTACGTAAACGACGTCGAAGGCTCTAATCTTCACGAAACAGCCACGACAGTTGCGTCTTCGGCCCCAACTCGTCGATGATATGGCGACGAAACGCGCGCTTTAGGCGCGTTGCTAACTGCCCTATGCGTTGCTTTGACACCCCATAGCGTTTGCCGAGGTCAACCAGATTGATCGGTTCGTTAGCGATCAGGTTTTCTCGCCATATCGCCATATCGCGCTCGTTGGTGATGGTCTTCTCAAACGACGTGATGAGATCGCGAATGACGCGCTGCATTTCGCTGTGTGTGACTATATCTTCGGGCGCATCGAGTTCACTCGAGAGGGTATCTTCTAGCGTCATCGAGCCCTCGTCGTCGACGGGGGTCGAAAGGCTTGTTTCACGCCCTTGCAGGCGCGCGAGAATTTGCTCGACTTCTTTCGGATCTTCGTTGACCTCTTTTGCGATGAGTTCAGCAGTTGGCTTCCTGCCTTCAGCCAAGAGTTTTCGTCGTATCTGTGGTAAACTTGAATAGACTTTGCGCCCAGCGCGCGTATTGCCAGTGTGTATCAGGCGTGCATTAGTCATGAGAAATTT
>CAZRSD010000153.1:0-2907 GCA_964602645.1 uncultured Myxococcales bacterium | reverse complement strand
AATACGCGGCATAGGTACCAAAGCGCGTACCGACGCGCGGGTCCCATTTTTTTGCTGCGATTGCCATACCGGTTGATGCTTCTTGTACCAAATCCATGAGATTGGTCCATTCTCGTCGGTATTGATGCGCCATTTTGAGCGCAAGGCGCATATTGTGCAGCACGAGCTTTTTCTTCGCGTCGTTATCATTGTGTTCGACAACGCGCATGCCGAGGACGTATTCTTCTTCTTCGCTCAAGCGTTTGATGCGCGCAATTTGCCGTGCAAACGAGCGAAACACGTCGTCGGTCTTGCTGACCTCTTTGATCTCGTCATCTGAAAGTTCTCGCGCAGAAGTCTCAGCCTCGGGACCTTCTTCGAGCAGCCATTCGCCTTGCTGCTCAGCCAATTGCCGCTTATTACGTGGAACCAAGGAGCCTTGTGGCTTAACTTCGATGATGACTGACTTTTTTTTCTTATCCACCATACCAGCCAACTTCGCGCCTAGGGACGCGGGTTGTTTTCGAAAACACGCTTAATGATCTCTTGCGCGTGATTCTTGTCTTTGGTGTCGACAAAAATGCGCAGGAGCTCTGCCGGCTTTTGGTAACGCGCAAACAACTGCGAGAATTCCTCAAGCGGCACCGCTGTCCTTTGCGTGCTCTCCACAAATACGGGATGCTTAACCCTATTGCGATAGGTAGACAATACGCTCTTTGACCGAGACGCGATCACGTCGATATCAGCTTCCTGCAACGCGTTGATCACGTCGTTATAGTTGAGACCTAATGCCGTGCCAAAGCTTTCATCGAGCATGAGATAGGGGCGCCGCTCAACAATACGTCGAGCCCAGGGATTGCTGCTTTGCTTAAGCACCTGCCACAGATCGGCGTCGTCTAAAGCGATGTACTTGTCAATGTCAGAGGGCAGTGAAAAGGCCTCGGGGCATTGGGTAAAAAAGCGCTCCAACATTTTTTCCATGATGACCGGCGTGTGGTGCAAATAGACGCTGGCGAACATGTGATAGCGTGACAGTAGAAAATCTTCGAATGCAAAAATCGCGCGCGCGCGTACACCCAAGAACATCCGCCCGTTGTTGACGATACCAATGAGATTATCGATCAGCCATTCAGCGTCGAATTTGCCGTAATTGACGCCGCAGAAAAAGATGTCGCGCAAAAGATAATCCATGCGGTCAGAATCAATCTCAGACGAGATAATTTGGCGCATCACCGGCATATAATCGATACCGTCGATGTGAAAGAATTCGTCATCATTGCTGTCTTTGAGAAGATTGGCGATGAGTTCAGGAGTAAGGCCATAGCCCCAAAAATTTTCCTCAAGGACGTGGGTGAGCATCGAATCGGTGATGAGCTTTAGCGTATAATCTTCATGCGTGGCTTTGCGCTCTTCACCACCGGCTATGAGGGTCGATAGCGACGGCATCAACATTTCTGTGGTGTGCGAAAGTGGCGGATGTCCAATGTCGTGCAGCAATGCAGCAAGGCGCACGGCTTGTCTGAGCCGTTGCCAATCCTTAGGGAGCAAACTCTCTTTTGGTATCAGGCGTTCAAAAATTTTCGACGCAACACACATGGCGCCGATGCTATGACTGTAGCGTGAATGCGTTGCGCACGGGAACGCAAAATCGGCGAAGCCAACTTGCTTAATGGTGCGCAGGCGTTGAAAGACTGGTGAATCAATTACCGCTCGCTCCTCATGCGAGATAAAAATTACACCATGGATTGGATCGCGAATTTGAAAGTGATTTGCATTCATAACGACAGTTTGATTTTTTTATAAAATTTATGCAATACTGTTGTCCCAAACCCACCAAAAGCGCATTGGCGGCGATCAAGGGCCTGTCACGAGCGAATTTCACCAAATTTCCTGGTTACACAAAATCGCTTACACTCCCCGATCAGGCGGTTATGCACACGAGATAACGCGAAAAAAATTTCTTTCTTTCCTCCGCATATTTTGCCGACCCGCGCGAAATCTGTGACTACAATAGCAATATCAAAATGTCCTTTGTCATTGGGGAAACCGATGTATAGCGAACACCATAAGAAGCGCGAGATGTTTCATGTTGACGCCTTTGCGTCGAAACCCTTTTCGGGCAATCCTGCCGGAGTACTGATAACACCCCAACCAATTTCAAATGTACTCATGCAAAATATCGCGATGGAATTGAATTTAAGTGAAACGGCTTTTGTCTCGCCAAACAAGGTGCGTGGCTTCAATTTGCGCTGGTTTACGCCAACTACCGAGGTGAAATTGTGTGGGCATGCAACACTTTCAGCAGCGCACATACTCTTTGAGCGCCAGTGGGTTGTGGCCGACGAGATGATTGAGTTTCATACCTTGTCGGGAATCCTTCGCGCACGACGAGACGACAGCATTATCACGCTTGATTTTCCGAAGCGCACCGCCAAAAAAATTCCGAGTGACGGCGACACTGAGCGTGCGCTTGGCAAATATTCTATCGGTCAATATCGCACAGACGAAGGCGATCTTCTCATCGAACTTGCCCACGAGGCTGATGTGCGCTCGCTCACGCCCGATATGGCAGCACTCACCAAGATAGACGCACGCGGCATCATTGTAACCGCGGCAAGTTCCCATCGAGAAATCGATTTTACCTCACGATTTTTTGCGCCGCGCTGTGGTGTTCCCGAAGACCCAGTCACCGGCTCAGCCCACTGCGCGCTCTTTCCTCATTGGGGACAAAAGCTCAGAAAGACGCGCATGAATGCATTTCAAGCCTCGAAGCGCGGCGGTTTTATTCAGGGTGAGCTCGTCAATGAGCGCGTCATGCTCAAAGGGCAAGCGCTGACGATACTCGAGCTCAAGCCCCACGAAGGACTCTTCACTTAATGCAAATGTGTATCTGCGACGACGCGAACCTGAGGTGGACCCCAAAAACTG
>CAZRSD010000152.1:0-4894 GCA_964602645.1 uncultured Myxococcales bacterium | reverse complement strand
CAAGAAATGTGCGATACATCGAACTTATCAAGCCGAGAAAATTCTTTTTGCAGGCATTTTCAAGGCCAAGTAGTACCGCGAGCTCACGCACTTCAAAGGGCATGAGGCCACGGGATTTGGCAATATTAACGCGCAGTATGCTTGCGGGATTGTGGGCTGCGATCTCTTCAATGTCGACGCCACCATATTTTGAGGCGAGCAAGCAAATCTGCGAAGTCTCGCGATCGACGAGTATGCTCACGTAGAGTTCTTGCTTGATGGCGCACGCTCTTTCCACCAAGATGCAGCTGACTTTTTGACCAACCGGTCCGGTCTGTTCGGTTTTGATGGTCATGGCGAGAATGGTTTCGGCGTATTTGAGCGCTTCATCGGCGGTATGTGCGAGTTTTATGCCGCCCGCTTTTCCACGTCCGCCTGCGTGTACCTGTGCTTTGATCACGCATGGCAGGCCAAGATCTTTTATGGCTTGCTTCGCTTCTTCCAAGGTGAAACACACATGGGATTCGAGCGTGAAGACGCCCCGTTTTCGCAACAAATCCTTGGCCTGATATTCATGCAGTTTCATGCGCGATCCATCCTCGTCAGTGCGTAGAGAAGGGTCCATGAATATCAACCATTATTGCGAGCCACAAGTCCGATCATTAGAAGCAAAAATGTGCTCGATAAAAATTCCCATTTCGATGAATAATTTGGGCCGCGTGTTTACGATCACTGACGCGTTGCGTTCTTAGGCAAAGGCACTCCATGAAACCGCGATCGGCAATTTTCTATCCGCGCTCATCGTCCACAACGGACACGGTCGCCGAAGAGGCGCCGCTTGCGATCGACGTCGTATACGGCAAGGCGCACCATCGCAAATCTTCACGACTGACGGTTACGATGCGCAGCCCAGGGCACGATGAAGAACTGGTGCTCGGTCTTTTGTTTTCCCTCGGTATTATAGATTCGGTAGGCGATATTGCGGCGCTTTCGCCATGCGCGCGCCCTATGCTCGAGCGCACTGACATCGCAACAATAACGGCTGCGCTTACCTATGATCGAGAATTTCAGCCGCTTGATTTTCTTGCCGGCCATGCGCGTTATGCAGGATGCGGCGTGTGCGGTGGTCACGTTCTCCCGAATGCTCATGGCTGCGCGTCGCTATTTCATGGTGTTGTTGATGCCGCATCACTTCGCGTCAGTCCTGCAAAAATGGCGCTTGCACAACATGAGTTTCAAACCACGGGAGGAAGCCATGCCGCCGCCTTGTTTACTGAGCACGGCCAACTTTTATCATTGTTTGAAGACATAGGCCGCCATAATGCGCTCGACAAACTGATAGGCTATTTTTTAGCGAGACGCGAGCAGTCGCGGGGATTTTTGGTCATGAGCAGTCGCGCGAGTTTTGAAATCGTGCAAAAAGCAGCGCGTGCGAACATCGCGCTTATTGCTGTAATGGGCGCGGTGTCGACGTTAGCGGTCGATCTTGCGCACAAGCATGGCATTACGCTGGTTGGTTTTTTGCGAACTGAGCGCTTCAATGTGTATACCCATCCGGAACGGATTTGGGGTCTTTAAAACAAGGTGGTGAGGCTATGGTATTATCCTCCGGTGGTATGAATGCAATTTTGTCGACGATGAAGCATGCGAACGATAAGACAGGCTTGATTCGTTCGGCAAAGGCGTTGTTACAGATGAATAGCCCCGGTGGATTTGATTGCCCGGGCTGCGCATGGCCCGAACCTAAAGAACGCGCGCGCTTCGAATTTTGTGAAAACGGCGCCAAAGCTTTGATGAATGCAACGACGACGAGAGTTGCCGACAAGAGCTTTTTTGAGCACTATAGTATCGCTGATTTGCGCGCCTGGTCAGATTTTGAGCTGAGTAATTGCGGGCGCCTTGTGGATCCTATGGTGCGCGTGAAAGGCGCAAGCCACTTTCAAAAGATCAGTTACGAAGATGCCTACGACATGGTTGCAAAAGCGCTCAAAAACATCGACGACAAAAATCGTGTGGTGTTTTATACGTCAGGTCGCGCGAGCAATGAAGCCGCGTTTCTCTATCAACTTTTTGCGCGACGGTTTGGTACGAATAATTTGTGCGATTGCTCCAATCTCTGCCACGAATCATCGAGTGTTGCACTCAAGCGTGCGATAGGCATCGGCAAAGGCACGGTGCAAATCGACGATTTTCTCGAGGCAGAAGTCATCTTTTTGATCGGCCACAATCCTGCGACGAACCATCCGCGCATGCTGAGTACGCTACGCGATGCGCGGGCGCGCGGCGCAAAGATCGTCGTCATCAATCCGCTCGTCGAGCCGGGGCTTAAGAAATTTCGCCATCCGCAAAAGATCAACGACATGCTCGGTGCCGCTAAAGAAATCGCAACGCACTATGTTCAGGTTGCGGTTGGTGGCGATCATGCGTTGTTTAACGCCATCATGCACATGGGTCTTTTCGATGAACGTTTTTCCGTTGACGCACGTAATCTCGGCTTTATCAACGATCACACGCATGGCTTCGACGACATGGTGGCGTCGATAGAAGCGCTCAGTCTGACTGAACTTCTTGACCATGCCGGCGTAAATCAGCACCAACTGCGTGAGCTTACAGAGCTTATCGTGAAACATGATCGCGTCATTTACGCCTGGGGCATGGGTATCACCCAAACACGCTATGGCGTGAATACGATAGAAGCGATCGTCAATCTCGCGTTGTTGCGTGGTCATCTTGGTAAAACCGGCGCAGGACTGTGCCCGGTGCGCGGCCACAGCAATGTGCAGGGCAATCGCACCGTTGGTATTACTGAACAGCCCTCGCCATCATTTCTTGCGCGGCTTGAGCGCCAGTTTGGTTTTACGCCGGCGGCCGAGCATGGCCTCGATGTTGTTGAATCGATTCATGCCATGAAAAACAATAACGTGGATGTGTTTATGGCGCTCGGGGGCAATTTTCTGTCAGCAGGGCCGGATACTGACGAGACAACGAAGGCGCTTGCGAATTGTTCTCTTGCGGTGTCGATCGCGACGTCCCTTAATCGCACCCATCTCATGGCCGGTGTGGTTGGACTGGTCATCCCGAGTTTGACCCGCGTAGAAAAAGACGTGCAAAAGCTCGGCGAGCAAACAGTGTCAGTAGAAAACTCGATGAGCATCGTCCATTCATCGCGCGGCAATTTTGCGCCGATCAAAAAGGGCATACCGTCTGATATCACCATCATTGCGCAAATCGCCAAGCGTTGTTTGCCGACGTCAACGAAGTTGGATTGGCAACAGTTTAACGACAGCTATGATCTCATTCGTGACGCCATCGGTGACTGCCTCGACGAATTGCACGATTACAACAAGCGCCTTCAGGGCAAGAATGGCTTCCTGCTCAAGAATCCGGCAAGCCACGGCAAATTCGTTACGCCGAGCGGTAAAGCGCATTTTTCGCGAGCGCTCAAGCCGTCGTTGCCAATCGAGAACTATGACCTCGTGCTTACGAGTATTCGCAGCCACGATCAATTCAACACGGCGATCTATGGGCTCGATGATCGTTATCGCGGCATCAAGGGTGAGCGCCGCGTGGTTTTTATGAATGCTGTCGATATCGTGCGGCTCAAATTGAAGGCGGGTGACCTTGTCGATCTCATTTCTCAGTTCGGCGGCAAAGAACGCGTTGCACCATTATTTTCAGTGCGCGCTTATGACATCAAGGAAGGCTGTGCCGCTGTCTATTTTCCTGAAGGAAACGTGCTTGTACCGCTTGAGTCTGTTGCACTTGAAAGCAATACACCGACGTCGAAACTGATCCCCATCGTCGTGCGTGCGAGCAAATTACATAAGAAAAAACGGGCGAGGCGCTCTTGATAGTGACTGAGCGCATGCGGCACGTCGACATGCTGTGCGGCTGTGGTGATGGGTAAACCCCGCACGCCACATGGATCGAATGCGCGAAAAATACTGGCGTCATTGATCATATTGAGCGCAAGCCCATGTTGCACAATCCGTTCTTTGATACGCAGCCCAATGAAGCCAATTTTCTGCTCGCCAACATATACGCCCGGACCTGAATTGTGGCGACATGCGCGCAAGCCAAGTTCGCTCAACAGATCCATCATGCATGTTTCGAGAATATCAACGAGCACCGGAACCGTGAGCCCCCACCGATCAAGGTGAAAAATGGGATAGAGGACAATTTGCCCCGGCTCATGCGCGGTCATACCGCCACCGCGATCAAGCTGTCGAACAATAGCATTCGATGGGAGTAAACAAGGACCTTGCTTTAAATTGTCACGCCCCAACGTTACGACGATCTCTTCGTGAGATCCACAACCAAGAAATAGTCCGTCGGGATCTTCTTTCAGGCGTAGCCACGCGTACTCCATGTAGTGGAGCGCGTGATCATAAGGCCATGACGAAAAAAACGCGCAGTGAAAATTCTTCATAGCGCAAATCTAAATTTGTCGACGACAAAAAAAAACCCCAGGCGAAGCCCGGGGCCGAATAACCTATTTATTGTTATTTACCGTCTGGATTACCAGTTCTTGCCGGCTGAACTGCTCCTTGGCTTCCGAATCCTTTAAACGGGCTTCCTTGCGAGTCATACATCCCGCCGGGCCAGCCACCGATGATGCCTTTCGCTCTGGTGTACACTTTCGGTTCGTACCGCGCGGCATCACTGAGATCCGTAGCAACGGCTGCAGCCTTTGGAGTATCAGCAGCCGCACTACCAACTGCTGGCGGAGGAGCAGGGTGGAACATATCCCATACGTGCAGGGCGCGTATGCTTATGTCGTTGTTGTTACCTTGATGCGTGGTTCCTTGGTCAGTGTCTCCTGGTAGCGGAAGCGGTACAGGAACAACCTCAGGATTGAATCCGGGGCCGAATTCGATACCGGCAGTATTACCATCAACTTCGTTCAGGAAGCGGA
>CAZRSD010000151.1:0-4897 GCA_964602645.1 uncultured Myxococcales bacterium | reverse complement strand
TTCACGCCCTTTTCATTCATGCCGGGTATGACTAGCAAGTTGGGAAGCGCTGTAAACCGTCAGTGGGTTTCATAAGATTGTCGATGACAACAACCGATACCACTTCTTTAAACTCATCGAGTTTTCCTGACTCAATTAATTCTCGAACGCTACGAGTATCCATTGCGGAACGAAAGATTTTTCCTTCATTTTTAAAGTTAATGATTTGTCCACTTTCTTTTCCCTCAAAATCTTCAGGAGCAATTGAAAAGAAATTTTCACCATCATCAATAAGTTCTGCGATTGTTTGAGAAAAAATCGGATCGTCGTCGATAATTAACACCGTCGTAGGAAGATAAAATGCTGGCGTGATCATGAAGAATTATGCCTCCGGTAATTCAGGAAAGGTCAGTTTGAATCGCGTGAATACGCCTTTTTGAGATGTGCAGGAAATCTCCCCACCATGCTGTTCAAGCACCAGCTTGCAAAACGATAAACCTTGCCCAGCAGTGCCTTTAGTAGAAAAGAGACTGTCGAATATGTTTGGCAGGTCTCTTTCGTGGACACCCATTCCATTGTCTTCAAAATAAAGACAGCTATTTTTTGTCCATATTTTTATCCTTAAATCATTGCCATGAGTAGCGTGAATCGCGTTTTCGATGAGATTTAGAAACACATGATAGATCTGCGAGTAGTTGCCTTCTATGTGAAAATCTATGAAACCGTCTGTGTTAACGTTGTTGCAAATCGTGTTTGCAAAAGCTGGGTCATTAATGGCTTCATCCAAGCAGGCCTTCGCAGAAAATACTCGACGTTTTTGCGAGTCATTTTCGCTTCGCATAATGGCGAGAAGTTTGTTTATGTTATTTGATGAATGCGTGGTCATTTCGATCAAAGTCTTTGGGATTTTTTCTAGGCCCAAAAGACCATGTGAAGCGGATGGGTCTAGTAGACGCTTTTCCAAGATGAGTGCCGAATTTCTTACGGCTGATAAGGAACGCCCGGCCTCATGAGCAAGCTTTTCGCTCATGAATTTGTAAGCATCAACATCTCGTTGACGAAATAACAATATACAGAGCACAAGCGTTACGCCATTGATGAAGAGAGACCATGCGCCCTGGTCAAAATTTGCTGTATCGCCGAATAGCCAATGTGTTGTACCCGCAAGGAAGAATGCCAACAAAAGATGAAGTATGGCTTCAGTCCTTCTTAAAATTATGAAGAGCAGCGTTGAGACAGTGAGGAGGTTCATTAAATCTATAAAACTCATTTTGCCGACGAAAATGGTAACAAACGCCTGAAACGGGAGGCTAATGAGGACAAGAGAATGCCATAAATGACCGACGTATCTTCTTGTGATGGCGGGATGAAAATCTCTCATCAATAAAAGAAATGCTAAGACGCTGGATATTAAATTGGACCAAATTAATGTTGAGGTGAATTTGTCAAATTGAGGAGCATGGATAAAAAATGGAAAGACAGAATTAGCGATTGTGAATATTGCGATTATGTCAAAGTAATCTTTGTTCTTAACATTGTTTTTGAAAACAGCGAACTGACCAAAAAGATCAATTTTATTTTTCAAAAGGCCCATACTGAAGCCTTCTGAAGTCGATTTGAAGGTTTGAAACCATTTCCCGCATATTGGAATTGAAATTATTGCGAGATTAAGGGTCATCGCACAAAGCATTCCATAAATCGGGAAAATGCCAAACGCCGAGCTCATTATCAGCGCCGTCAGTCCTCCTGATATTGCGCCAATCCAAAAATAGGTTTTATTAGGCGGGTAACCTAAAATTCCGAGAAGATAGCCGGGAAATCGCACTGAATCACCCAGGCACATAACGATAAACATTATGTCTAAAGCGTTAGTGAAAAAGAGCGCCACAATGGTTGAGAAAATAGTTACGATAACCACTATTGTTCTGACTATAAAAAGATAATTTTCAGTCGTGATCTTTTTGCCGAATATGGGGTGTAAAATATCATGAGTAATCGCAACTGAGGACATGTTTATGTCTGAATCTGCGCTAGACATAAAAATTGCAAGTATTCCCGCAATGACGAATCCTCGTATTCCGGCAGGTAGAACGTGATCTATAAGAGCTGGTAACGCAAAATTGGGGTCAATGTTTGGCAACAATATAGAGGCGCAAATGCCGATTACTCCAATTGATACATAGAAGGGTACAGAAATTGCGGCATTGGTCAGAAAGGTAATTTTTATTTGTTTCGCATTTTTTGCCATCAACATGCGCTGGAGGGTCAAGGGGAAGAGGCAGGGGATGGCAAATGAAATAAAAATTGCCATGTGACGAAGTAATAAGTCTCCCTTGAAACCAGAAAAGACCATCGGCGAGTCTTCCAAAATCTGAGACAGCTGCGAATACCCACCTATTTTAGAAATTGCGATAGCGCAGGTTATCGGTACCGCAATTAATAACACTGCAAATTGAAAAACATCCGTCGTGGAAACAGCTCTTATTCCTCCTCGCAGCGAATAGAAAAGTACCGTCAATGAGGAAATGATGGCGGCTTCTACCTTCGGAATTCCGAGAAAGTATTGGGCTGCTTGGTAGGTAGCGAGTATCTGCGCGCTTGTTAAAAGGGGGCCTTCAATTGAAGTAAGCAGGCCAACTAAAATCTTGGCGTTTTTACCATAAAGTTTTTCAAATATATCGCCAGCCGACGTCAGGCCAAGGAATTTCTCCATTTTTGGAGCAATAAAAAAAGCAACCAAAAGCCGTGAAACGATAATGCCTAAGTAGGAGTATAGAAAAATAAGTCCATGGGAATAGATTTTGCCCGAAAGTCCAGAAGTGCCGCTTGCTGCGGCCATCGACGCGAAAAGCGCGGCAATCAGTAGTGAATTTGAGTAATTTCTTTTTCCAATCGCATATTCATGCAACGAATTGATTTTTCTTCCTGATAAAAGACCAATTATTAAAACTGCTATCATGTAAGCAATGACAATGGCTTGGTCCAGCATCTATTCCATCCGTGGCTTTAATTTCTTTGCCTTTGCAGTTCTTGATGGACATTAGTGGATTAAAAATTGTGTGTGAAGTAGGTCTCTTGAGTGAAAAAGAAAAAAACAAATCTATCTTGCTACGTAGCTCACCACACCCTCAAAAATCCCTTGAGAAAAAGTGACCCATGATTCAGCTGACTCGTTGAATAGCGTCGGAGCCAAACGCCTTCACCTTTCTCTGGATCGCGAGCGTTGCCTTCGACGATAGATATGGACCCGTCACCATGTACTTCGATTACAACACCGGTGTGTCCGTTCGAAGTCGGTTCACGTCCATTAAACCTTTGCCAAATGCACAACGCTCCCTTTTCGGGTTGCCGCGTCTGTAAATGCGAACTGCGACTCCACACCGTCAAACAATGCTCGCTGCGATGAATGCTTGACGCTGAGAATGCCTCGTCGGGAAATAGTTCAGCGCAGGCCGAAGCAGCCATTTTGATGCAGTACTGGGCGAAGGCCATGCACCAACTTTCTCCTTGTGCATAATCATCGATGGCGCGTTGAAACATCTGGATGATTTGGCCGCCGTTTTTGCCTTCTTCGCGTGTTCCTATCCAGCGTTTTGCTTCGAAGGAGAGCAATTTGGCTCTGTGATCGACGCTATTCGCCATCGCTGTCTTCTTCTTCACGAGGTACCGCCGAAAGATTTTCGTCAGCTGGCCATTCACGAGCGGGATAGTCGGGCAACAGCTTTTTGAGGTCGTGTTCCATCGCTCTTAGTTGATGACAAATTTTTCGCCCCACGAAACCAAGTTGAATGAGTGCATAGTTATGGCCGACGGTTCGGCGCAGCGCTTCGTTGGTTCTTTCCTTTGTGTGCGCGGCTTCCAATCTAAGCTCGGAAAACGTCGCTGCGGTTTTTTCCAGCGCCTTCGCTATTTCGTTCTCGGCGTGTTCATTCGCTTGTTCAATTTCCGTTCGGACCGCCGAGAATTCGCTTCCCATATTTTGCGTAAGCGAATTGATGCGGCTCGTTGTGGTTTCACCTAAATCGGTCAGATCTTTTTTCACAGCAGAAAACTCTTTCGCTGTGCTGCCTTTGAGTGAATCGACGTCTCCGGAGATCTCTTCATGAGACGCAGCAAATTCTCTTCTGACGTTCGAGAACTCTTCTTTGGTCCGATCTTGTACGCTTTCGACGTCGGTATTTACGGCATGAAGACCTTTCGTAACATCTTCTCGCAAGCGGCTAACATCGTCTTTGATGGTGAAGATGTCCTTTTTTATCGTGGCCAGCTCTTCAGTTAATGTCTTAAACAGCCAGTTAAAGTTGGCAGCCGCGGGAATTGAGCCCTTGACCCATCCGGTAGCCAAAAGATCTTGGTCTGGCTTTGCGATGAGTGCGCCTTCGCTTTGAGCCCATACAAATGCTCTTTCATTGCTCATGATTTGCTTCTCCTTAGGAAAAATCGAGTAAATACGAATCGTCGAATGGTGTGCAATCAAACTGAAATGCAGCTAGCTTCTCGGTGCTATTCGAATCACGCACGTTGATTTCATGTGCGGCGCCGCTAACCGGTGAAGCATCGCGAGGTAAATCAAACATGAATTGGCAATTTGTCGTTACTGGAGCTGCGCAACGGATAATTGCCTTTATGATTTCTTCGGGAAATTGTGGGTGTTTCAAAACAAATTTGACTGTATTGGGAGGCCGTTCTTCGATTTGCAAAACAGCTGTTTTCCCTCGGTAGAGAATAGCGATGATGTTTAGAATATGCTCGGCAGTACCGGCGCTGTTGTTAAGGCAGATAGCCACCTTGAGCCACGGGCGATAGTCGTCATCGCTCATACCGTTTCGAGGTTGACCCACGATGGCGCCAATAACATCGAGCGTTTCGTCAGCCGCGTTGTCGACGTAAAGACCGTGATGAAGCTTTTCTAATTCGG
>CAZRSD010000150.1:0-4918 GCA_964602645.1 uncultured Myxococcales bacterium | reverse complement strand
AAAAGCGTTGGCTCATGGGCAAGTGCACGGGCGAGCGCCACGCGTTGCTGCTCACCACCAGATAACTCTCCCGGCTTATGGTCGATGCGATGCAAAAGGCCTACGAAGGACAACACCTTTTCGGCTTTCTTGCGCGCAAGCGCAGGTTTCATGCGCCGCATGAGCAGTGGCATGGTCACGTTTTCTTGCGCCGTGAATTCAGCCATCAAATGGTGAAATTGAAAAACATAGCCAATGTGTTGATTGCGAAAAGCTGCGATCTTCGCATCCGGATAACGATGCACCTGACTACCATCAAAGAATATCTCGCCCGACGTCGGCGCATCGAGCGTGCCGACCACATGCAAGAATGTACTCTTGCCAACACCCGAGGGCCCGGTGAGCGAAATCAAATCGCCGCGCGAAATCGCGCAGGAAATCTCCTTGAGCACCGGTATTTCTTTGCCGCTCAGAAAATATGACTTTGAGAGATTGCGAATTTCAATGTTCATAGTGTGCCTTATTCGTAGCGCAATCCTTCAACAGGCTTGAGTCTTGCAGCGAAGAGCGACGGCGGAATCGTGGCGAGAAAGCTGATCAAGACCGCTGATATCACCACCATGAGCACTTCCGTAGATACGATGCGCACTGGCAAGCTTGAAAAATAATAGACGTCAGGATCGAGGCGAATGCCTATCTTTTCTATCATCAAACAAACGGTGAGACCAAAAGCACCGCCGAGAAACGCGCCCAAACCACCGACGAAGAGTCCGTAGGTCACAAAGATCTTCATGATCGAAACGTCGGTCGCGCCCATGCTCTTGAGGATGGCTATCTCTTTGCCCTTCTCCATCACTACCATGATGAGCGTTACCAGAATGAGCAAGCTCGCCATAAATATCAACGTACCCAAAATGATCAACATTACGATCTTCTCAAGTTGCAGCGCCGAGAACATGTTGCGATTCATCTGCATCCAATCGCGGGTGTAGAACGGATAACCACCAATTTTAGCGTCGATCTCTTTGGCGATGCCACGCGTGTTTTCGATATCGTCGACGCGATATTCAACGCCCGTGACATTCTTGCCCAGATTAAAGAAATCCTGTGCGTCTTTCAGCGCGATATACGCAAACTTAGCGTCAAAATCATACATGCCCGAATAAAAGAGTCCGGCCACGCGAAATGGCTTAGCGCGTGGAATCGGCCCCGTTGGCCCGATGTCGCCAATCGGACTGATGAGATTGATCACATCGCCAACCAAAACCTGCAAATCAGAGGCCATCTCTTTGCCGACGATAACGCCGGGAAGCTGGTTTTTCTCATTGGGAGAAGCATCTAAATTGGCGTCGTTCTTGTATTCGACCACCACGGGAATCTTACTTGGATCTTTGAGATTTTCGAGTGCCGCATCACTCACATACTTCAAGCGCCCCGTGCGCTCGACATTAGCCAAATCGATGCCGGTGATAATTGAGCCTGACAGATTCTTGTTCGACGACACCATGCCTTCATTCAAGATGAAGGGGCTCACCCCTAAGACACCAGGAATCGCTGCGGTCTTTTTGATGATGTCGTCGTATTCAGTAAAATCCTTACCGTACTTCAACACCATGAGATGGGCATTGGCGCCCAAGATCTTCGAACGCAAATCAGAAGAAAAGCCGTTCATCACGCTCATGACGACGATCATGCCGCCGCATGCGATCATGACCGCCACGACGGAAATGACCGTGATAAGCGACACCACCTGGCTGCTGCGCTTCGTCATCAAGAAGCGGGTGCCAATAAAGTTCTCATAACCAAACCGCGCATTCAGTCGCCCTTCACCGGTCAAAAGATAGCCAAGCGCCCCACCGATGATCAAGAAGAGCAAGAGCAAGGTGGTGCTCGAGAGAATGAGCGTTACCAAATAAGTCGACGACGTACTGTAGGAAAAGGCGCTATCGGCCCATTCGCGCAAAGCAACAACAGTTGCTGCGACAAAAAAGGTGGTCCAGATGCTCTCGTAAAATGCCACCCGCCGCGTGAAGAGTGACAGCGTAGTACCGCCAAGAATACCGGCGATCACCACAAATGTTGCGATGCGAATCAACAGCCCTTCGCTTGAAACCGTCGAGCTTCCATAGTTGCATACGAAGAGCCAATAAAACGCGCTCGTAATCACCAAAACCACGAGGACAATTGCAAGTGGTGTGCGCCATTTGACGGGCGCATTCATGTCGCGAACCGCGGCTACGCGCTTTTCTTGTCGACGTGCTTCAAACAACCATGCGCCCAAAAGCGCCAGCGGCCCAAATATGACGCTCACAAAAAAAGAAAGCCCTATCTTTTGTTCGCAACGAATAAGGATTCTCACCGTGGACACCATCGAGGCCAGCCACAGAAAGATGCACGCGGTGATGAAAGCCGATTGATAAAATAGTTCGCTTACACTCATTTTTTCCGCATCTTCGGGAAGAGTATGACTTCCCTGATGGAGGGACTATCGGTCAAGATCATTACCAAGCGATCAATACCTATGCCCTGTCCCGCTGTTGGCGGCATGCCAACTTCGAGGGCATTTAAGAAGTCCTCATCGAGATCAGGCGCTTCATCATCGCCCATAGCTTTTTGTTGCACCTGCTTCATAAACCGTTCTCGCTGATCATCGGCGTCAGTTAGCTCTGAAAAGGCGTTTGCAATTTCCATCTTGACGCAGATCAACTCAAACCTATCCACAACCGCTTGGTCGCCATCGCGTTTACGCGCAAGCGGCGATACCGAAACGCTAAAATCCGTGATGAATGTAGGCGCAATGATGGTATCTTCTACCTCATGATCAAAGACGCCGTAAAGCACATGCAACGCAAGTCGTCGTCGACGTTCTCGATGCTCGGCAAAGCTGCGATCGATCGCGCGACCAATTTCGAGCTTCTGTTCTCTCGATAACGTCTTCGAAAGTTTCTTGGCTATGTTCGCAAGATCCGACGTTGCCTGGGCCCTGTCTTCGCTAAAGCAAAACGGCAAAATATGATTCATCTCATCGGCCGACAGTTCCATTAAGCAGATCGCTATCATCTCTTCGTCGAGCATGTGGCCCATGGCGATGCTCATGGCCTTCTCAACCGAGTCGATCGCAACTATCCCGGGAATTTCTTGCGGTGCGATCCCAAGATGTTCCGCAACCAATTGTGCGATTGGCACGCGACGAAACGGCTTGCCAAAATCAATTTCCTGCCCTTGATAGGAGATGGTCGTTTGACCGTGGATCGACACAACGAGTTCGCGCAAAAGCTGCTCCGAAAGATCCATGAAGTCTTCGTACGTCTTATACGCCTGATAAAACTCGATCGTCGTAAACTCTGGATTATGGCGGGTACTGACGCCTTCATTGCGAAAGAGACGCCCGATTTCGTATACACGATCAATGCCACCAACCACGAGACGCTTCAAATGAAGCTCCGTGGCAATGCGCATAGAAAGATCTTCGCCAAGCGCATTGTGATGGGTCATGAACGGTTTCGCTTCGGCACCACCCGCCACATCCATCAAAATTGGTGTTTCCACCTCGATAAAACCGCGTTCATCAAGGAAGCGCTGAATACCGCGAATAATCTTTGAGCGGGCTACGAAAATTTCTCGCGTTTTATCGTTTACGATGAGGTCGACATAGCGATGACGATAACGTTGCTCAACATTGCTCAAGCCATGCCATTTCTCGGGCAAGGGTCTAAGCGCCTTGGTGAGCACGGCAAGGGTTACCACGTGCAAAGATAACTCGCCGGTTTTAGTTTTCATAGCCGTGCCGGTTACGCCGACAAAGTCGCCAACGTCGACAAGATTGAAACCTGCGAGGTCTGCTTCACTCAATTTGTTTTGTTGGATGAAGAGTTGCAGTTCACCCGTGCGATCCTTGATGCGCATGAACGCGGCCTTGCCCATGTTGCGAATCGCCATAACACGGCCGGCAAGAGAATACTGCTCGTTCTGTATTTCCAGATCTTCCTTTGAACGTTCACCAAATTTGGCGATAACGTCAGCGTTCTCACAGCTCGGATAAAAGCCATTTTTGTATGGCTGTAAGCCCGCTGCGGTAAGGTCACGGCATTTTTGGCGCCGCTCATTCATAATGCGATCTATTGACGAGCCTGACGACGACATGATGTTCTCCAACTACACGAACCCAAATTAACCAAATCACCGCTGAACACTATCGGTCATCTGACCGATAAGTTCAGACACAACCACTTCGATCAAATTTGCAGCGGCTTAACTACCAAAATTATCTCAGCTAACGACGCAATCTCGCCATCAACCGTCGCCGACACCGCGACCTTCAACAAACTTCTTTTCTGTGCAAGCACGTTGCCCTCGATCACGAGCTGATCGCCCGGCGTAACTGGTCGTTTGAATTTTGCATTATCGACACCGGCTAAATAGGCAATTTCGGTTTCAGCATTGAAACCCGCGTCGAGCGCTAAAATGAGGCCAGCTGCCTGCGCCATCGCTTCGATTTGCAACACGCCCGGCATCACCGCCATTTGAGGAAAGTGACCCATAAAAAATGGCTCATTGGCGGTTACGTTTTTGAGGGCGCGGATGGACGTCTTCGTCACCGACAAAACGCGATCAACTAACAAGAACGGATAGCGATGAGGAAGCACTTTTCTAATTTCTTCAAAATCAATTACTGTATCTTTCACCGGAGCATATCCTTAAAGTTCTTTTTAGAGGCTGTTTTAAGTCCTTCGACGTCGTTGAAATGGTGGCTCAGGTCGGTCATGTATGTCATATACATTCGCTCACTTTGCGAACATTTCGGCTAGCAGCTTGACTCTTAAACCAGCCTCTTAGTTTGCCGTAGGAGCGCAAGTATTCCGCATGCGGCACGCTCGGGTTGCCCGACCATATTTCGTACTTTTTGATATCTCAATGGACCAAGGATTTTCCGCTGATG
>CAZRSD010000149.1:0-4957 GCA_964602645.1 uncultured Myxococcales bacterium | reverse complement strand
TATTCGTTTCATGACAGCCCACGGCGAGCTCACAGCATCGCAGCCCAGGGCGGCATTAACGCGGCGAAGAACTATCAGAACGATGGTGATTCGGTCCATCGCCTGTTCTATGACACGATCAAGGGCGGTGACTTTCGCGCGCGTGAAGCCAATGTGCACCGTCTCGCTGAGGTCAGTGCTTCGATCATCGATCAGTGCGTAGCGCAAGGCGTACCATTTGCGAGGGAATACGGTGGGCTCCTCGATAATCGCTCATTTGGTGGCGCGCTTGTTTCGCGTACGTTTTATGCGCGCGGTCAGACTGGTCAACAACTCTTGCTCGGCGCTTACAGTGCGCTCTCACGGCAAATCGGGCACAACCGTGTGGTCATGCATTCTCGACGAGAAATGCTCGACCTCATCGTTTCGAACGGTCATGCTAAGGGCATCGTCGTCCGCAATCTCGTGACCGGTGAGATAAGCGCGAGACTTGCCGATGCCGTCGTCATGGCGACCGGCGGTTATGGCGCGGTCTTTTATCTGTCTACCAATGCCATCAACTGCAATGTCACCGCGACATTTCGCGCGTACAAACGCGGCGCGCTATTCGCAAACCCGTGTTACACACAAATCCACCCCACGTGTATTCCTGTTACCGGCGAGCATCAATCAAAACTCACGCTCATGTCGGAGTCGTTGCGCAATGACGGACGCGTTTGGGTGCCGCTGCGTGCTGGCGACAATCGTGCGCCGCAAGACATTCCTGAAGCAGAGCGTGACTATTATCTGGAGCGCAAATATCCAAGCTACGGCAACCTCGCTCCGCGCGACATCTCATCGCGCGCCGCAAAGCAAGTTTGCGATGAAGGCCGCGGCGTCGGCAAGTCAGGCCTTGGTGTCTACCTTGACTTTTCAGATGCTAAGGCGCGGCTTGGTCTCAACACCATCGCCGAACGCTACGGCAATTTGTTCGAGATGTATCAAAAGATCACCGACGAGGATCCCTATCAGGTGCCAATGCGCATCTACCCGGCGTCACACTACACGATGGGTGGTTTGTGGGTCGATTATGAACTCATGAGCAATATCCCCGGACTCTTTGTCCTCGGCGAAGCCAATTTCAGTGACCACGGGGCCAATCGACTTGGTGCAAGCGCGCTCATGCAAGGCTTGGCCGATGGCTATTTTGTCTTGCCCTACACGATCGCGCGTTACCTCAACTCGGTTTCGGCCGGCGTTCCCGACCACAATGGCCACGAGACCAAAGATGCAGTCACGGCAACCAAAGATCGCATCGGTCGACTCCTCAAAGTAAAAGGCAAAACCTCGCCGGATTTGTTTCATCGCGAGCTCGGCACGATCATGTGGGCCAAGTGCGGCATGGGACGCAATGAAGCGGGCCTTAAAGAAGCCCTGAGGCTCGTGCCAATATTACGCGATGAGTTCTATCGCGACGTTTGCGTGCACGGCGATCAATTCGCCATGAACCCCATGCTCGAAAAGGCGCTTCGCGTCGCTGACTTTTTAGAGTTTGCCGAAATCATGTGTCGCGATGCGCTCGTGCGCAACGAATCGTGCGGTGGCCACTTCCGCGAGGAGTATCAAACGCCCGACGGAGAAGCGCTGCGCAATGACAAGGACTTCTGTCATGTCGCCGCGTGGCAATATCAAGGTGAAGGCAGCGAACCAAAGCTGATTAAAGAAGAGCTCAAATTCGAGGCCATTGAGCTGCAACAGAGGAGCTACAAATAATGAGCACCATATCCGTAAACCTCAAAGTGTGGCGCCAATCAGCCAACAATGCTCCAGGCGGATTTTTCACCTATCATGCGAAAGATATCGCAACCGACATGTCCTTCTTGGAAATGCTCGACGTGGTCAATGAGCGCCTCATTAAGGAGGGCCTTGAGCCTATCGCATTTGAGTCAGATTGTCGCGAAGGTATTTGTGGCGCCTGCTCGCTTGTGATCAACGGCATCCCGCACGGCCCGCAAAAAACTACTACCACCTGTCAGCTGCACATGCGCGCGTTCAAAGATGGCGATGAAATTGTCATCGAGCCATTTCGTGCAACCGGCTTTCCACTCATCAAAGATCTCGTCGTGGATCGGAGCGCCTTTGATCGCATCATGCAAGCGGGCGGCTTTGTTTCGGCGAATACCGGTGGCGCGCAAGATGCCAACAACATCTTGATCAGCAAGGCCATGGCTGAGAAAGCCTTCGATGCCGCGGCATGCATAGGATGCGGTGCGTGTGTTGCCGCGTGCAAAAATGCATCGGCCATGCTCTTTGTCGGCGCCAAAGTTGCGCATCTTGCACTCATGCCGCAAGGCGATCCTGAGCGCAAGAGTCGCGCGCAGAACATGGTCATCGCCATGGACAAGGAGCAGTTTGGCTCCTGCACCAATACGCTCGAATGCGAAGCGGTGTGTCCAAAAGGTATCAGCACTGAGGTTATTGGTCGGCTCAATTTCGAACTTTCACGCAGTCTATGTTCGTAGGTAATCTTTCCCTGATGAGGTGTCTTCATGGTCGCGTTTAACGATATCACCCCGCCAAGCGTGGGCTCAGCCATCACCATGCATAACGGAACCCTCACGGTTCCCGATCAACCGATTGTTCCTTTCATCGAAGGCGACGGCACGGGCCCTGATATTTGGCGCGCGAGTCAAATGGTCTTCGATCATGCGGTGAAAAAAGCTTATGGCGGCAAGAAGAAAATCTCGTGGTTTGAAGTATACGCCGGTGAAAAATCATTTCGACGATTCAATAACTGGCTTCCCGACGACACACTTACTGCGTTTAAGCATTATCTCGTCGGCATCAAAGGTCCGCTTACGACACCCGTCGGCGGCGGCATTCGTTCACTCAATGTAGCCTTGCGGCAGATGCTCGATCTCTACGTGTGCCTGCGCCCGGTGCGCTGGTATGCAGGCGTGCCCTCGCCCGTGAAGGACCCCGGTGCCGTCGATATGGTGATCTTCCGCGAAAATAGCGAAGATATCTATGCTGGCATCGAGTTTAAGGCGGAAAGCCCCGAAGCAAGGAAGATGATCGACTTTTTAAGCTCGCACATGGGCGTGAGCACAATTCGCTTTCCCGAAACGTCCGGCATTGGCATCAAGCCTGTCTCGCGTGAAGGCACGGAGCGCTTAGTTATCGCCGCCATCGACTATGCGCTTTGTGAAAAGCGTAAGAGCGTAACGCTTGTGCACAAAGGCAACATCATGAAGTTCACCGAAGGTGCGTTTCGTGATTGGGGCTATGCCATTGCGAAGAAGCACTATCGTGATCACGTCATCACGGAGCGCGAATCGTGGATCGTGGCCAATAAAGATCAAAATCCGAGCATGTCTGCCGAGGACAACGCCCGTTTGATCGAGCCCGGCTTCGATCTGCTCAACACCGATTCGCAGCAAAAGGTCGTGCAAGAAGTTGAGCAAACCCTGCAACAAATTCATAAGACCCACGGCGACCAACGCTATCGCACCAAATTGTTGATCAAAGACGCCATCGCCGATATTGCGTTACAGCAAGTGCTCACGCGACCACGCGATTTCGATGTCATCGCCACACTCAATCTTAACGGCGACTATCTGAGCGACGCGCTCGCGGCTCAAGTCGGCGGCATCGGCATCGCGCCTGGCGGCAACATCAACTATGTGACAGGCCATGCGATATTTGAAGCAACGCACGGCACCGCTCCCAAATACGCCAACCTCGACAAAGTGAATCCCGGCTCGGTGATCTTATCGGGTGAGATGATGCTCCGTTACATGGGCTGGCACGAGGCTGCCGACCTCATCATCAAGGCGATGAATGCAACCATACAAAAAAAGCAGGTCACCTACGATTTTCAGCGTATGATGGAGGGTGCAACGCTCCTCAAGTGCTCGGAGTTTGGCCGCGCACTCTGCACCAATATGGGATGATCGCATGAAGCCTCTGAAGGAAGAACGGACCAATTATTTGCCCTTGCTCGTCGTGGTGGGCATGGCGTTGGCGATGGCTTTGGCCGTCTCAGTGAAAATTGATTTCTTCTTGTTCGCCGTAATGAATTCCTTCATGGGCTTTTTCTTGTGCCTCTTGTCGCTCTTCAAATTATTTAATTTGTCTGGCTTCGTGCAAGGCTTCGCCATGTATGACGTTATCACCAAGCGCATTCGCCTCTATGGCTACGTCTACCCGTTTATCGAACTCGCTTTGGGTTTACTATATCTCGCCAATGCGCTGCCGCTTATCACCAATAGCATCACCGTCGTGGTCATGACATTGAGCGCCATCGGTGTAATCAAGAGCGTTTTTTCTGGCATGAATCTTCGCTGCGCCTGCCTTGGCACCGTGCTGAACGTGCCACTGAGCACAGTCAGTATCGTCGAGAACGTCGGTATGGGGGTCATGGCAGCCATCAATGTCACCTGCCTTTTATTCACCTAATGGTTAAGCTAGCCAACAATTCCTTCACCAAACTCGTCACGATCCGTGGGCGACCCATGCAAAGCGGCCCTGCATAAGTTCTTGTCGAGGCAAAATGAAGCCGCGCCAAAAGAGCTCACTTGCACAAGCTGTTCCATAATGCAAAGTAGCCGAATCAAATATCTCAATTCAATGAGCCAGCCATGCTGAACATAAATCGAAAGTCTTCCTTCATTACTCGTGCACTAGTTAGCGCATGCCTCTATATCGGATGCTCAGTTGCGCTTAACGCCACATCGACAACCTTCCTTAACGTTAGCGATAGACCTGAAGGACTTCGCCAGATCATCGACAAGAAATATCAGGAGATTGCCGCGAAGGAATATCCTGAAGGCGACATCGTTTGGTCAATGGGCGGTGCCGCCAAATATAGTTTCATGAGTTATGATGACGACGACGTGGTAAGAAAGATTGTCAACGATCATCGCGACCAAACGGTTTTCAATTTCTTAGAGCGTATCTAAAAAGTCATTTTGCCAGTCTTCTTAGCATGATGTGCGTC
>CAZRSD010000148.1:3481-4976 GCA_964602645.1 uncultured Myxococcales bacterium | reverse complement strand
CGTCGTCGAGCTTCTTCTTTGGGTTTTCGCGAATGTCTTTCAGAATATCGCTGTGCTCGCTGCGCATGAACAAAACAAGTTCATAGGCATAGCGTGGAATTTCCGAGGTTGCGTACTGGCGCACCCACGTTGCACGGCTTGCATCCTTGCTTTGGGTCGCTGCATAAATTTGGATAATCTGCTCTTCCACCGCCATTGGTTCATATTGACCTTGCTTGAGCAATTCGAACAAACGCTTACCACGTGCAAGTTGCTCGAGCGTTGCTTTGTCGAGGTCAGAACCAAACTGTGCGAATGCCGCAAGCGCTCGGTATTGCGCAAGGTCAAGACGCATGGAGCCGGCGAGTTGTCGCATGCCACCAACTTGTGCGGCGCCACCAACCCGTGACACAGAGAGGCCGACGTTCACTGCTGGACGTTGGCCCGAGAAAAACAATTCGGTTTCCAAAAAGATCTGCCCGTCGGTAATGGAGATCACGTTGGTCGGAATATAGGCCGACACGTCGCCAGCTTGGGTCTCGACGATGGGCAACGCCGTTAAGCTGCCCCCCCCTTTTTTGAGGTGGGGATATGCTTTGAGTTCGTCTTTCTTGCTGGTAATTTTTGCAGCGCGTTCAAGCAGGCGTGAGTGAAGATAAAACACGTCGCCGGGGAACGCTTCGCGGCCTGGTGGACGACGCAATAGCAACGACAACTGACGATAAGCGACAGCTTGCTTCGAAAGATCGTCGTACACGATCAGTGCGTGTTCGCCGTTATCACGCCAATATTCGGCGATAGCGCAACCCGTGTAGGGCGCCAAAAATTGCAGTGGTGCTGGATCCGACGCAGTTGCTGAAACGATCACGGTGTATTTGAGCGCATCGGAACGGCGCAAGCGTTCCATCACTTGCGCAACCGTCGATTGTTTTTGACCGATAGCGACGTAAACACATTTAACACCGGTGTG
Organism: uncultured Myxococcales bacterium; assembly: GCA_964602645.1. GTDB lineage: Bacteria > Myxococcota > UBA727 > UBA727 > JABDBI01. The sequence continues at coordinate 4,027 of CAZRSD010000148.1, read as the reverse complement.
GCGCTGATTGATGATGGTATCGATCGCAATTGCGGTCTTTCCGGTTTGACGGTCACCGATAATGAGTTCGCGCTGACCACGACCGATAGGTATCATAGCGTCGATGGCTTTGATACCAGTTTGCAAGGGCTCCGCGACGGGCTCACGAGCGATAATACCAGGCGCTTTGGTTTCAATACGGCGCGTCTCTTGCGTCTTGATCGGGCCAAGTTCGTCGATAGGCTCACCGAGGCCATTGACAACACGACCCAAAATCGCATCACCAACGGGCACATCGGCAATACGGCCGGTACGCTTTACCACGTCGCCTTCTTTGATGCCGGCGTCACTACCCATGACAGCAACACCGACGTTATCTTGTTCAAGGTTGAGAATGAGGCCCTTGACGCCATTATTAAATTCGACAAGCTCCCCTGCTTGCGCGTTTTCCAAACCGTAGACGCGAGCGACGCCGTCGCCCACCGTCAACACCGATCCGGTTTCAATGGCTCGTGTCTTCGTCTCAAAGTCTCGGATTTCGCGCTTGATAATTTCCGAGATCTCTTC
>CAZRSD010000148.1:0-3471 GCA_964602645.1 uncultured Myxococcales bacterium | reverse complement strand
CGGCTCTAAGTCTCATAGTTTCCACCTAACTTCTTCTAAACTGACATTGCTTCAACGCTGTTTACCAATTGATCTTTCATGGCGTAGAGCTTCGCTCTCGCTGAGCCATCAATAACCATGCCGCCAATTTCCACGCGCAATCCTGCAAGGAGGCTGTCATCAACGACAACGTCGGCGAGAACTTGCTTTTTGCACATCTCATTCAGGGCTGTCGTGATATCAGCCACCAGGTTATCTTCAACCGGTGAGGCCGATTTAATGAGCGCGCGCATGCGGCCATGATGGTCATCAAGAAACGCTACGAATGCTTCATGAATGAGGGGCAATAGCTTTAGGCGATCTTTATCCACCAATAAACACAAAAAATGGCGCAGCGATAGATTCAAATTGTAGCGATCGGCGATTTGGTTAATTACCGCCTTCTTTTCCGCCGGGAAAAATGACGGATCGCTAAAGAGATGCGCAAGGTCAGATCCTTCGACGTTGACAACATCGATGAGCGACGAGAATTCATCGCCAATGGTATCGAGATGGTTGACCGGTGCGGCCAACATTAAGCCTCTCGCGTAGCGACGCGCAATCACCTGCTGATACATCATTAGTGCACTTCCCTGGCTGTGGTACCAAGATCGTTGTTCAAAGACGCGTTCTCGTATTCGTTAGCTACCGATCCGCGCTTGGCAACGCTTGCTGTGCGGGCCAAATCGGTCACAAAATTGCCCTTGAGAAATTCATGGACCTGATCACGTTGCTGCTGCGCAATGGTTCGCTCTGCAAGATGCAGCGCCTGCACGATGGCTTCTTCAGCTAAGCGGTTTTTCGTGCGTTCAATGTTTGCGCGGATGGTATCCTCGGTATCACGAATAATCCGAACTTCCATCTCCCTCGCCTGGCGTTCACGCTCAAGTTTCTCGGCGTGTGCCTGTTCGGTGAAGTTTTCTTTCATCTTTTCAATTTCTTGCCCAAGTGAGCGCAGCTTCTCATCATAGAGCTTGAGCTTTTTCTCACTTTCGATCTTAGCGAGACGGCCTTCTTCAATTTGACGTCGAATGTCTTTTGAGCGGGTCTCCAAATACAGCGAGAGCGGCGTTTTGATCACGCGGCACACACCGTAGACGAAAATCACGAAGGTCATGGTCAGCCAGCCGAGCGCCGGCGAGTCTTTGTATGCTGCGCCGAGATGCCACCAATTGATCCCGTGAGTCGCCTCCGATGCAAACATGCGCTCAGCATAAGTCAACAAGATGAGGCTTGCACCAAATAGTCTCGAGGTTCGCATCTTTCGTCCTTACGCGCTGGGGCGCATCATAGCGGCAACCATATCTTTCGCGATGCCTTCACTTTTTTTCTGCAAATCTTCCCTAATGACGCGTTCTTGTTCACGCAGTTCAATCTCTGCAGCAAGAAGCTTTTCGCGCGACGCGGCCTTAACTTTGTCCAAGGCTTCTTCGTGCTGCTTTTCCATCGCGTGCTTAAGCTCAGACAGCGTGTGGCGCGCTTCCACTTTCGCCTTCTCATACTCGATCGCGAAAACACGAGCCTTGTCATCTGCAAGCTCGCTCAGATCAAACGCGATCTTCTTTGCACCATCGATGCGCTGCTCACGTTCTTCAAACAGCCTCATGATGGGCGCAAACAGCGTCTTCGACAACCACACCAGGAGTGATAGAAAGATGAAGACTTGTAAGAATATGGTTCCGTTCAGTTCCACAGCTAGTCCCAAAAGAACAAGGAAAAACCTTGTTTCGCCCGTCTGCTGCGGAATATCGACATTCGGATCTGATGTCAAGGCAAGGGCCGCAAGACCGAGTACTTTACACTAGTTTTTCTGCCAGAGGCGCGCCAACCGAGCCTAGGCCCCCGTCGTCCCGCGGTTTACCCGCGGACGACGACAAGGTGAAAGACGCAAAACATCGCGCATTGCGAATTCCTTCTCAGCCACTTAAGAACGGCGTGACTTCAATTTAAAAGTAGGACGTTATGATCAGATTTTTTGCGGTAGCGCTGTTAGGATTTTTGCTCCTTAGCGAAGGCTGTTCCCTGCATCATGCGAAGAAGCCAAATCGCATTGCGGCCGTGGATCCGGGCCGTATCGCCAAAGAGGTCGATGACATCATCAAGGCAACCGATCCCAACGTGAATATCGGCGTCAGCATCAGGTCGCTCAGCTCTGATAAAGTGATCTACGAAAAGAATGCTGGTCGTCATTTCGTGCCATGCTCCACCATCAAGCTTGTGACGCTTGCTGCCGCATTGCACTATTTGGGGCCATCCTATCGCTTTAGCACACGAGTCTTTACCGATGGCGTCGTCAAAAAGGACGGCAGTCTCGACAATCTTTATCTGCAAGGCAGTGGCGATCCAAGCTTGATGGATTACGAGCTCATCAAACTCGCGCAAGAAGTAGCGCAGCGCGGCATCACCCAAGTCACCGGTAACATCTTTATCGACGATCAGATCTTTGATGACGTGTTGTGGGGCCGTGGCAACATGTGGGACGACCGCAGCAAAGGCTACGGCGCACCGACAGCCGGCCTTAACGTCAACTACAACCGCCTTCTCATCAAAACCGTGCCGTCGTTGCTTGCCGGCGACAATGCCGTGCCCGTGTTGTTTCCAAAGACACGCTACATCGAGATTGCGTCTGAAGCCAAAGCGCAAAATGGTGGGGCGAACATCAGTGTTGCCGTCGAGCGCAATAAGAAACGCGAAGAGTGGCCGGCCGCACATAGTGACGGCTTGCGCGCTCACGATAAAGTCATTGTCAAAGGTCACATCAGCAAAGCTTCAGAGGGCATTTGGTCCAGCCTTTCGGTAAACGACCCAAGCATGTTTGCAGCAACTATATTTAGAGAAGAACTTCAACGTCTGGGTGTGAACGTTAAAGGCAAGCTTGTACGGCAAGCAACGCCGGCAGTCGCGATCAAACTTGCACAGCACGATTCGAGATCGCTTGCGGAAGCACTCATCGATTTTACCAAGATTTCAAATAATGTTGCCCACGACACGCTCGTAAAAGCGATCGCGGCTGAGGCCGGTGTGAAGCCAGCAACCGCGAGTGTAGGTCTTAAACGCATCGGTGAATTTTTGCAAAACCAAGTCGGCATCGACGCTGGTAATCTCGTTGCAGCCGATGGCTCAGGCCTTTCACGTTACAATTTGATCACGCCAGAGCAAATGGTCAAACTGCTCAGCTACAGCGCTAATCACTTTCATCTGGGCGCAGAATTCATGGCTGCGCTTTCATTTAGCGGCGAAGATGGCTTGCTGCGCGCGCGCCTCAATGCCGAGAAGGTCAAAGGACAGATCAGAGCCAAATCTGGCACCATGTCGGGCCTTTCGAATCTCGCTGGCTATCTCACTGACGAGAGCGGTGAGCGCTATGCATTTGCCATCATGATCAACGGCTTTGTTGGTAGCTCGGCGCCTTATGTTGCACTGCAAGATCGCATCTTGAGTTCCATGTTGGTG
>CAZRSD010000147.1:0-5015 GCA_964602645.1 uncultured Myxococcales bacterium | reverse complement strand
CGCCGAGCGCGCTTTCATCTTCTCGATCAGATCGAGGTGATGATGGAGCGGCTTGAAACTGAGCGTGATTGCGTCTTCACGAGCATCAACAACCTCATCGCGAAAATGTTCGGCGAGAGCCTTGAGGTGGGTTCGCGCTTCTTCAATGAGCAATGAAATGACAACTTTGTTCTCGCGCGCTTCGAAGCGAAGGGCCAGATCGAAGAATAGCAGGCTTTTTTCGCCGAGCTTGGTGACAATATCAGCGGACTCAAGCAAGAGGATATCTTCTTTACTCTTAGTTATGAGAAACTGACTTAAATCAAAGGTACCGTGAAACGTTCGCTGCTTGGTGAGAACAGCAAGCTTTTCTCGGACTCGTGGTTTCATCGCATGGTCCTATTTGCGGCGAGAACAAAACGTTCCAAGTTTTTCATCATCGCGGCGAACTGGTCGGGGAACAAGGATTGCTGTCCGTCGGAAAGTGCGGTCTTTGGATCGGGATGAACTTCAATGATCACACCATCAGCACCACACGCAGCCGCAGCAAACGCCATAGGGGCAACGAGATCGCGCACGCCAGTGCCGTGCGACGGGTCAACGATGACGGGAAGATGGGATTTCGATTTCAAATAAGGCACAGCGTTTAGATCGAGCGTATTGCGCGTGCAGGTCTCAAATGTGCGGATACCGCGCTCGCACAAGATCACGTTGGGATTGCCCTCGGAGACGATGTATTCAGCCGCAAGAAGCAAGTCTTCAACCTTCGCTGCAAAGCCGCGCTTCAAAATGACGGGTTTGCGACGTTGCCCAAGTTCCGTGAGCAGTCTGAAGTTCTGCATGTTCCTAGCGCCCACCTGAAACGCATCGGAAAATCGTTCCACCGCATCGATATCGGCAACTTCAACAACCTCAGTTACCGACGGCATATTATGTTCCTTGGCTACCGCCGACAAAATCTTAAGACCTTCGATTCCGAGACCTTGAAAGCTATAAGGACTCGTGCGTGGTTTGAATGCACCACCGCGAAGAATCCGTGCACCGACACTGCTCACCACCGCCGCCGCCTTCGTCATCTGCAACGTGTTCTCCACGGCGCAGGGACCAGCAATGACGACGAATTCTTTGCCACCGATAGCCACGTCACCAATTCTAACGATGGTTTCACTATTGTTAAATTCTTTGCTGACCAATTTATACGGCGATAGCACTGGTTTGACTTGTTCTACTTGAGGGAAGTTCTCAAAGTGCCTTTCATTAAGGAGTCGTTCATCGCCGATGGCGCCAATAACTATTCTCTCGACGCCTGGCAGAAATAAGGGTTTCAGGCCGGTCTTTTCGATTTCATCCAAAATAGCATCTGCATCTTGTTTGGTAGCATTTTGTTTTAGAATGATGATCATGGCGTCCTTCTCTTCTTTATTTCAAAAAAAACCCACCGGTAAGGTGGGCTTCTCTTATGTTGCGCTTGGTTTTGTCAATTTTCAAATTTTAGGTGTAATTCAGCCCACCCTTGGTAAACAGGGAGCTCGCCACCAAAAGGAATTTATAAGTGTTAATGAATGGAAAAAGTTGATCATGTCGAGAGATTACTTACGAAATTGGCGCTGTCAATAAGGACGTTCGGATTTACTGGCGAGGAGTTACAACCTTACGTCGTCAGCAAATGAGATTGCACCGTCGCAACCAATTGTGATCGCACGCGTTGGTGAGCATGACGAGATGAAACTTGCCTATGTGAAACGGGATTTGCTTCCATTTGTCCGCTATTGTTTCGCAGGACCATGAATCCGCCCGTGCGCGCGTATCTAGAGTCGCAGCAACAAATAAGCGAGCCAGCATACAAAGCGCCGCAAAAATGAGCGTGCAAAAAAGCTCACTTTGTCGATCTCCGACGAGCTTTTGAGATCAATGTCGAATTGTGCTTTAAGATCGAGCGCGATTTTCTGATCGATGAGTGACAAATTCAACTCGAGATTGCGTCGCGCTGACCAATGGTCGAGATTATATGAACCAATTGATGCATAAACACCATCGATGGTCGCTATCTTCGCATGCAGTGTTTTCGCGGTCATTTCATAGATGCGAATCCCCGCAGCTAAAAAGCTCGTGTAGACGTGATGGCTCGCGTAGCACATGAGTGGTATATCGGAGATGCCGGCCGTCAAAATACGCACGTCGACACCACGACGTTGCGCATTGATGAGTGCCTTACGGAGATTGTCGTGCGGCATAAAATATGGCGTTGTAAAGTAGCAATAGCTCACCGCCCGATTAACACTTTCCTCCATGGACCGTTGGATGTGATTCAAATTACGTCGCTGATTTGAGCGCAATACTTGTACGAATGTCCCGTTGCCATCGGCGCTGACGTCGATAGGCTCCTTGGGCGCTCGAAGACGATGCAAAAATAAGTGCACCACCGACACGATATCAATTTTTACCGCAAGTTCTTTGACCAAATCTTCTGACCGCTTTTCAAACTCAGACTCCGCAATGCTCTCCTGCGCTATCAACAAAAAATCGGCGACGGCAGGGCCCTCGATGCGCGCGAGCGTATCGCGAAAGCGGTTGGTACCCAAAATAGGACCGGCATAATCGACGCTGATGTTCATACTGCCGCAAAAGGCAATGTGTTCGTCGACAACGATGATCTTGCGATGATTGCGAAAGAGTAGCGGGCCTCGCCTGCGCCATGGCCAAATAGGATTAAACGCCATGACCTTAATGCCGGCGGCCACCATGGGATTCAAAAATGAATAGCTAAGCCCTGACGAGCCGACGTGATCATAGAGCACGGTAATGGCAACGCCTCGCGCGCGCGCTTCCAAGAGCGCTTCGCGTAGGCGCATACCCACCCCGTCGTGCGCAAGAATGTACGTTTCAATATGGACCGAGCGAACCGATGCGCGTATCGCATCAAAGATATCAGCAAACGCCTCGTCGCCATCGTGAAAAATGCGCACACGATTATGATACGAGAAAGCGCCAAAGGGCAATAAGCGCATGAGCGCTTTGCGCCAACTGACCGCGAGTTTTTTCAAAAGAAGTTTCCCGTCGGTCTTTCTCGGCATAGCTTTCCTTACGCGGCGACCCTTTCTGACACGTTACCTAGTTGGTCATCGATCATGTTGTCATCATCCGCCAAGGAAAGATGCAATTCGACTGAGGTGATCTTCTTCTCATCTGCAGCTTCAATAACGAACGTACATGCCTCGTAGGAAATTTTCTCACCAACGCGCGGCATGCGACCATAAAGCGCAATCAAAAAGCCATTCACCGAGTCGAATGCATCCGATTCCGGGAAGCTCACGCGCAACTGTTTGCCGAGTTCATAGATGTTGGCTTTACCACTCACCACGTAATGCGACCCATCGATCTGTTGGATTTTTACTTCGTGTTCTTCTTGATCGTATACGACACGAAAATCGCCGACAATTTCTTCAAGAACATCTTCGAGCGTAATGATGCCCGCAGTACCACCATATTCGTCGACGACAACCGCAAGATGAGCTTTGCCAGCCTGAAATTCTTTGAGCAGGCCACCTATCTTCATCATGTCCGGCACAAATTTGGCAGGCCGCAAGAAGTCTCTGAGCGAAAACGGCTTTTGCTTAAAGTCGGTTTTGATTTCTTGCAGGAGATCTTTTACGTGAAAAATACCGATGATATTGTCGATATTTTTTTCATAGACGGGCCAGCGTGTATGTCCTTCCTTGGTGACACGCTCGAGAACCTCGGCATAAGGCACATCCACTTCGAAGCTACCAATCTCAGTACGAGGCACCATCGATTCTTTGACCACCGTCTCACGAAATTCTATGACGCTTTGCAGGAGATGGCCGTCATTGCGCTTCAGTATGCCCTCCTCGTGCCCAAGGCGAATCATGTACGCAATATCTTCTTCCGTCGTTTCTGATGTCCCTCTGCTGGAAGCGGCCTTTCCTAAGAGCTTCATCAGGCGCATCACCAGTTTATTCATTGCAAACGAAAACGGGAAAAGAATAGCATAGATCGGCAACAACAACAGCATGCCGATGGGCGCGATCGTTGACGCATTGTGCCGCGCAAACGTCTTCGGCGTAATTTCACCAAATATCAAAAGCAAAATCGTAACCGACAACGTTGCAATACTGATAGCGTAATTGGCGAAATAAGAATGGGCAAGCACCGCCGCTATCGCCGCCGCGAGCGTATTGACGATGTTATTGCCGATTAGAATAGTACTGAGAACAAAATTTGGCTTACGTAGCCAAAGGCTCAGCGCATTTGCTTGGAGAGGCTTTTCTTCAATAAGTTTCTTGAGTCTTGCCGTCGAAAGACTTGTCAGCGCGGTTTCCAAACCCGAAAAAAATGCCGAAAAGAGCAAACAGGAAAACAAAAATACCGCCGAATACAACCCTGAATTCATATGGGTGAACATCCCCTTGAAAGTTGGGCCAAACTAAGCGCATCTTCTCTTCGTAATGTACCGAAACGAGCACGCCCACGACAAAAAGAGAACCGCCAAGAACTACTGCGCGCCTCCCTCTCATCACCAACTCTAATTGTTTTTACCATCATGATTTCCGAGTATACCTGGAATAGCACCCTTGGTCATGAATATCGTCATCAATCGAAATGATGGTAATCACATTTTTCGATAGGTGAAATCTGCGTTGATGGTAAAAACAAGGCGTCCATGGCATAGCCTCGATCAAACCTGCATTTGCGTGAAGTTCTTAAACGTCGTCGCCGATAATTCAGCGGTCTTGCAATACATCTGCTCGCGCAAGAACAACACCCCCGTTCGATACTGAATGGCGAGCAAACGCTCCGGCGAATAATCGGTCCGCGCCATGAAGCTCTTGATGGTTTGCGCCGCAGCCTCGTGATTTTTTACAACGTCATTGACCATGGTCTTCAAATTCGTCTCAACGGCTTTCGCGATCAGTGGTGTCGAGGTACCTTGCGAGATTTTGTCAACGGCATTGCGCTTTTGGTCCATCACGGCTTTAAACGCATTATTGTCTACGGAATTTGTCCCTAATTTGCCT
>CAZRSD010000146.1:4531-5034 GCA_964602645.1 uncultured Myxococcales bacterium | reverse complement strand
TGTTGCGCTTGGCCTTGATGCAAAGAGCTTCCCCGAGGTGCTTCTTGCCAAGAGGGAGGCCACGCTGAGCGCTATTGGTGCAGCTCGTTACCAGTTCATTGAAACATATTCGCGCTCGAGGGAGATTTACAGGATTACGCAGCTGTTGGATATTCCTGGTGTTGGAGAGAAGATGGTAATCAAACTTGGCGGCATACTAGGCTATCGGTTTGGATATCAACCATCGATAGACGACTGCGTAAAAATGCAAAGCTGTTAAAATTGAACATGCCAAATCACAACACAAAAAGTTTGCGCGAAAAGATAGACGCTATTGTTGGGCAACATGCTGCTTCAAGAGGTTTTGAAGAATGTAGCCATTTACTCGAAAGCTATGTCAACTATATAGAAGAATGGTTGCAAACCCATAACGTCGTTTCACGTAAAAACACTACCATAGATATCTGGGAAAATGTATATGACTCCCTCGTTGTTTGCGAGGCTAAAAATGGCGACGTGTTTGA
>CAZRSD010000146.1:1488-4521 GCA_964602645.1 uncultured Myxococcales bacterium | reverse complement strand
AATTTTTATCTGCAAAAAAATATTGTTGACGCTGGTGCCGGAGGAGGATTTCCGGGTGTACCATTGGCGGTAGTATTTTCTGATAAAAATTTTACACTGGTAGACATTAGCAGGAAAAAATGCTCTTTTTTGCGATATGTAAAAGCGAAATTAAGCATCAATAATATTGCTGTCGTTGAGGGAGAAATAAACGGTTTTGAATCGGTTGATTTCATTATCACGAAAGCAGCATTTTCTCCGCCGAACATTGGCATTCTTGCGGACTGTTTAGCAACGAATGGCCAGCTGTTAATTTGGGCTTCGAGGAATACGTGCGCCGAATTTGAGGCTGAGCTCTCAAAACATGCGACCCATTTTAAGGCGGAGCACAATTACAATCTCGCGCAACACGCGCAACGAAGTCTTTTGCTTTTTGCCAAAGCGGGCTAATAAATGTTCCACGTGGAACTTTTTAAACCCTAACGTTCGCCTGGTTTGCGCGTCGTCACTATATGATAATAACCAGTCTTGGAGCCATATTTTTGTGTCCCGTGGTACAAGGAAACGGTGGACAGAGGGGGGGCGGAGCATGGCGCGGAAACTTTCGTGCAAAATAATTTCCATCGCAATTGAAAATTTGCAGCCATCGCTGATGCAGCCGCGCACTTTGTTTGATGCGGCGAGGATCAAAGAGCTCGCTGAGAGTATTGTTGCCCATGGCGTGTTGCAGCCGCTGATCGTGCGAAAGATGCACGGTGTATCGTATGAAATTGTTGCGGGTGAGCGCCGCTATCGAGCATGTAAGCTCGCGCGGCTTGCTCATATCCCCTGCATTGTCATGGATCTTGTCGACGAGGAGGCGCTTGCGATAGCGCTGGTGGAAAATGTTCAGCGCCAAGATCTTAATCCCATAGAAGAAGCAAACGCCTATTTACGCCTAAAGGATACACTTAAGCTTAACCAGGAAGAAATCGCCGCGCGAATCGGCAAGGACCGCGCCACCGTCGCCAACATGCTGCGCCTCTTGCGCCTACCAAAGATGGTGCAGACTTTGGTCATCAATCAATCGCTCTCTATGGGACACGCACGTGCCTTGTTGTCGTTGGATAGCAGCGACATGATGACGATGGTGGCGAAGAAGACCCTGCGCGAAGGCCTGAGTGTGCGCAAGGTTGAAGCACTCATTCGCGCTATTAAAAGCGGTTACCAAGAATCGAAGATGCTCTTGAGCGAACCGGGGCGAGCGCTCGATCCGCAGCAGCGCGATTTGCGCTTACGCCTCGAGCGCGCCCTTGGCACGCGTGTGGAATTGCGTAAAGAAGAAACCGGCTATGCGGTGATCATCCACTTCAATGGAGCGCAACAGCTCAATGGGTTATTGGATATCCTCGGCGTCGACAATGTATAACCGCGCACACGGTTGTCGCAGATAATTGCAACAGAGTTCCTATTTTGTCTCGCACTTACCACACCAATGTGACTGAGCCCATCTGATTTCTGTGCAGTGATAAAGGTTTTCGCCTGAGAGCACACAATAAGAAGGCTCGCTTCGGGGAATGTGCGACAGTGGTTGCCACACAAAATCTGCAACGTGCGGTTGATTTGAATTTTCAGAAAATGCGAGATAGCCAAACACCTTGCGCAGTTCGGCGACGATGTTTTGCCATTGATAAAAATTGCTAACACTCTTCTCTAGGCTACTTAGAAATTCTTCGGCGAGAACAAGCGCATTTTTTCCCTGAGCATCGGTTACGGAAAGATCTGCTAGGCGATCGGGCTTTTTGAGGAGCCGTTCAATGCTGTGTGCTTCGTGATTTTTCACTGCCCACAAGAGCAAGTAAGCGCCGACGTCGCGAATGACGAATTTATCTGCTGTCCAGCGGTCCAACGGTGAAATGCTAATAGTTTGCTCGGTAAAGTTTAGTTTCATGCGACCGGATGACAATGAAAATCGCGAATCATCTCCACAATTGAGCAAAGTTTTAAGCGTGTTGTCGACGAAAAAGTTGCGCGCTTTTGTGGGATCTTCCTGTATGGAGTCAACCCATCTTTGACGATGCCTTTGCTGTAGCGCATTATCAAACTCTTCTAAGCGAAATTTTTGCGGGCAATCACGGACGTCAAGCGCGCCGAGAAAGTTGCTAATGATGAAAAATGCCCCGACGGATATATATATTTTTAGGTGATGCATTGCTCTTCCAGAAATGAAATTACCGTGAACATTTTTCGCCATTCATGCGCATATGTTGCTAAAAAAGATCCGTCCAAAATCTCAACGAAATATTTGGCTGTGTGATCGCTATTGGGAGAGTGCCTTTTCAAAATTGCCTCGCTGTAAGGGAGTAAAGCCAATACCTCTTCGTCGAGAATAGAAAAATCGTAAACGCGCCCCTAGACGAACTTCTCCAAATAATCGATAAATTCAAAATCGAGCGTAGCTCGTCAATAGGTTCATAAACTTAATGAGATTAGAGAAGCTGCCCCGATCATCTTGCAAGGCTCGTAATTCCCGCGCAAGACTATGCAAAATTTACCAATGGCCCTGCGCCTATGCCTCAAGTCGTGCGCGAGGCGTGGTTTAAAATTTGGCAGATGCATGAGAACGATTTTGGCGGCAAACGACGCTATCTTGCTGATTTTGAAGTCTACGACGAGCGAGCGTCCGATCATCAGAATGTCGTGCTCGACATTTTCATCGGCATCGATGCGCGCGCGTAATTGGCCCTGCGCGCTATTGGTTAGTTTGAAGAGATCTTGCCCTCAAGGCCTTCAAGCATGAGCTGGTTCGCGGCCTTTGGATCGATCTTTCCTTGAGCCAGCTTCATGAGTTGCCCCATGAGAAACCCAAAAAGTTTGGTTTTACCGCTACGATATTTTTCAACTTCGTCGGGATTGTCTCGAATTACCTGCAGGACAAGACCGTAGATGTGGCTGTGATCACTCACCACCTGCCATGTATTTTCCTCAACAATATCCTTGGCAGTCTTGTTGGGATCTTTTTCTAAAATCGCGAAAACGCGTTTACCGATATTCGATGAAATGATCTGTTGATCT
>CAZRSD010000146.1:0-1478 GCA_964602645.1 uncultured Myxococcales bacterium | reverse complement strand
GAGCTTGACCAAGTCGGCGATGGTTGCCGCCGGTATTTTGAGCTGTACTGAGCTTTCATCGAGATCGTTTGATTCTTTGGTGCCTCTGAGCGCTTCGTTAATTATCCAATTGGCGATCGCTTTTGGATTATTGTGGTGACGCACCGCATCTTCAAAATACGACGACAAATTGCGATCACTCGTGAGCATGTGCGCGTCGTGATCATTGAGACCGAAACTCTCACGATAACGTTGATATTTTGCATGCGGCAATTCGGGGAGCGTGTTCTTTATCGTGTCGAGCATTTCGTCGGGAATATGGAGCGGCAAAAGATCGGGATCAGGGAAATAGCGATAGTCGTGCGCTTCTTCTTTTGCGCGCATTGAATAGGATTCTTTTGCGTTCGGATCCCACTGCCGTGTCTCTTGATTGATAGAGCGCCCTGACTCGATTTCGATGATTTGTCGACGAGCTTCAAACGAAATTGCTTGTCCGAGAAATCGGAAGGAATTGAGATTCTTTGTTTCCGTACGTGTGCCGAGATTCGGATCACCAACTTTGCGCACCGAAACATTGATGTCAGCGCGAAGCGACCCTTCCTGCATATTGCCGTCGCAAATTTCGAGAAAGGTTGCGAGTTGTCGGAGCGCCTTGAATGCAGCGATCGCATCCTTTGGATCGCGCAGATCGGGCTCAGTTACCACTTCAAGCAAGGGGGTGCCCGCTCGATTAAAATCGACGTAGCTCGCGTTCATCCCTTCTACGTGGGTATTTTTGCCGGCATCTTCTTCGATGTGGATGCGGCGAATGCGAATTGATCGCTTTTCACCGTCGACGGTGAAGGTGAGAGTGCCGTGTTCACAGATTGGTTTATCGAACTGACTAATCTGATAACCCTTGGGCAAATCTGGGTAGAAATAATGTTTGCGCGCAAAAATACTCGTGCGATTGATCGTGCATCCGGTGGCGAGACCTAGTTTGAGCGCAAACTCGACGGCCTTTTTATTAATAACGGGCAAAACGCCGGGTAGGCCTGCATCGACGACATCAACGAGAGAATTGGGGGCGGCACCATATCGATTTTCGCCCTTAGAAAATAATTTTGAGTTGGTTAGTAACTGAACGTGACACTCGAAACCAAGGACTATTTCGTAGGAATCAAAAGGAATATTCATACGGGAACCTCCTCGAGGCGGGCCTCTTATACAACTTTGCGAGTCCAGGTCCTTGAACGTGAGTCTTGCGTTCGATGATTTCGCAGTTTGCGACACGCGTCGACAAGATCACGGTGCAGCTCAGCAAAAGAGGCGCTGGCGGCGCTATCGCGTGCAACTATCACCAGCGTTCGCTCAAAAAAAAGATCTTGGTTCACCCGCGTGATGTGTCGCAATCGTCGTTTGACTTTGTTGCGCACGTGGGCAGCACCAACTTTTTTCGGTACCGTAAAGCCTACACGCCCAGCGTCACCGTCTTTACAGCGTTGCGCAACGGCAACAAT
>CAZRSD010000145.1:0-5066 GCA_964602645.1 uncultured Myxococcales bacterium | reverse complement strand
TGCCATTCGTAAGAGATCGGCATCAAGCCAAGAAAAAAAACCCGGAGTATGTACCGTGATGACGTCGGCGGTAAGAAAGATCTCTTCTTTGCTCTTTAGAACGACGTCGTCTGAGTCGAGGTCGCGATGAACGCCTTTCGCATTATAGACGACGCGCATATGCAAACCACGCGCCAAGGCCACGACGCTTCTGCCCACCGCGCCAACGCCGATGACGCCGAGTATTTTATTGCGTGCGCTGCGTGCCGGATGCCTTGAGCGAAAAAAATTGAGGGTCTTCATGATGACCCATTCCGCCGTGTCATCGTCGCAATATTCAGTGATATTACTCACCGTAACATTGTGCGCGTTGCACCAGGCGAGCGGTATCCGTTTTACCGAGGTGCCAAGAATGCCGATGTAGCGAAGCTGCGGCAGGCGCGAAAGCACATCTTCGGTCAACGCTTGATGAATAGAAATTACGATGGCATCAACGCTTTGGCGCAGTGGCGACGACATAATTTCATCAGCCGATTTATAGATGATAGGTTCCGATACCGCAAATGCTTTCAGGCGCGCATTAAAGTTAGGCACGCGCTCGCAGACATCGATGGCCAGCACCTGACTAAACACTCGTGCCCTCCGAAACGGTGTCAACGGCTTCGTCAATTTTAGCGGCGAGGACGAAGTCTGCGCGAGAGAGGCCATTAATTTTGTGCGTCCAAATTTCTGCACGCAGCTGCCCGTAAGATATCAACAGATCGGGATAGTGCCCGGCGCGTTGCGCGATCTCAGCCAGTTTTACGGCGAGAGAAACGCTCTCCATAAAATTCTTTAGCAAGAAAGCGCGTTCAAGGTGGCCCACTGAATTGATCGACCAGCCTTCATGCAAGTCGGCCAGTATTCTTTTGGCCTCAGGCAATGCCATGGCCGGCTCGTTGCCTTGACAAGAAACGCATTGCTCATTTGCCAAATCAGATTTTTCTACCACGAGGGTCTCCTTACAAACGCTCTGCAACCAGTTCAGCGATGTCTTTCACGACGATCTCTTCATCTTTGCCGCGATCTTTGATGCCATCGCTCATCATCGTCATGCAAAATGGGCAACCGGTCGCGATGGTTTTGGCACCGGTGGCGATTGCTTGATCGGTGCGCTCATGATTGATGCGTTTGCCAAGATGCTCTTCCATAAACATGCGTCCACCGCCGGCACCGCAGCAAAAACTCGTGCGCTTGCTCATGGTCATTTCGGTGGGCTTCGCGCCGCTCGCGGCCTCAATTACCAAACGAGGCGTATCGTAGGTTTGATTATAGCGCCCCAAGTAACACGGATCGTGAAACGTGATCGTCGCCATTTCTTCCTTGACCGCAAGCGGAAGGCGATTTTCTTTCAAGAGTTCGTTTATCAGCTCGGAGTGATGCTGCACCGAATAGTTGGTGCCAAAATCTTTGTACTCGTTCTTCAACGAATTGAAGCAGTGCGGACAACTCGTAAAGATTTTCTTAAATTTGTACCGCGAGAGCGTTGCGATATTTTCCTTCGCCAACATGTCAAACAAATATTCGTTGCCCATGCGTCGCGCTGGATCGCCCGTGCATTTCTCTTCGCAACCTAAGATTGCAAAATCAACGTTAGCTTTTTTCAGCACACGCACAAGCGCCTGTTGAATTTTCTTCGCGCGATCGTCGGTAGCACCGGCGCAGCCTACCCAAAATAGGTATTCAACGTCTTGACCATCTTTGTCGGCCATCGTCGGCACGTCAAGCGCCATGGCCCATTCGGTGCGTTTGTCTTGCCCAACGCCCCACGGATTGCCTTGCATCTCCATGCCCTTGAGCGCTGAGTTGAGCTCTTTCGGGTAGTCTGATGCTTCCATCATCACGAGATTGCGGCGCATTTCCATGAGTGACGTCGGCACCGAATCGATGAGTACGGGGCACACCTCAACGCAGGCGGCACACGTGGTGCAGCCCCAAATATCATCGAGATGCACTTGGCCGTGAATATCGTAAGCGCCATTGGGCATCACGCACTCGTCGCCTTTCGCGATCTTTTCACGAGCGATGAGGGGCGTCTTGATCTCGAGCGTTTCGAGTGCGGATGCTGCGCCGTCTTTGGTTACGCCAAAGAGGGTCTTGTGTTGTTTGATCTGCGGCCAGTTTTCGTAACGCAAATTAAGTTTGATATCGTGGAGGACTTTTTTAGGATGCAGTGGCTTCTTCGTGAGTGCCGCCGGGCACACCGCGTCACATCGTCCGCACTCGGTACACGCAAAGGTATCGAGGAGGGTTTTCCACGAAAGCTTGTCGACGCGTTCGACACCGAAGGTTTCGGACTTGTCAAAGTCGATGATGGTTGGTTTGGCAACGGCGTCAAAGTGGCGAAAATAAATATTGGGGCCGGCCGCAATCAAGTGCAGGTGCTTTGAGCCCGGAATGTAGACGGCAAAGCCCAGGAATAGCGTAAGGTGACTAAAGAGGCCGATATAATGCACGGCGGAAAAGACTGGATCAGGTAGCGTTCGGTAGACTTGTGAGAGCAATGAGCTCACCGGCAAATGCCACAAAAAGCCGTGCACAAGTTCACCGTGCTGGACGCGAGTCGCCGTTTCCGTCGGTACGAAAATAAAAAACGTTACGTACAATAAACCGATAAGCCAAAGGATGCGTTCAGCATCTTTTGAGCGCGGCAATAAGCGCGGCTTTGGCATGACAATGCGACGAAAGAGCGCAATGCCGACCATTACCACGACGAGAAACGCCATGAAATCTTGGCTGAACTCAAAAGGTTTTATCAACGTTTGCGGAAGAAAATTGCGATAAAGAAAAGGCGCCATATCGAAATGGCGCAAGAACTGGGTCAGTCCATAAAAAACTAATTCAAGATGGCCAATAGAGAGGATCAAAAAGCCGTAGAAGTATACCATGTGCATGGCGCCGTAGCTTTTGTCCTCGAGTATGCCCTTGTGCCCGAATACATAGGCAAACAGCGAATTGATGCGTCGAGGGATGTGCTCGAAATTATTTTCGCTACTACCTGATCTCACCATCGCGAAGATTGCAAGCAAGCGGGTTATCGACAAATAGCCACAGACCACCACTAACGCGAGAACAACGAGCGATTGCAAGGCATACATCGGTTTTTACCCTCTCACAGCTTTAAAACTTCATCGTCCCTCAAGGTCAACACTTCAACGCCATCAGCAGTTACCCGAACCGTGTGTTCAAACTGAGCGGACAATTTGCGGTCCTTGGTCACCGCTGTCCACTCATCGTCGAGAACTTCAACTTGCCAAACGCCCTCATTGATCATGGGCTCAATGGTGAAGATCATGCCCTCTTGCATTCGTCGCCCTGTACCACGTTTACCAAAATGTGGAATCTGCAGTGACGGATGATGAAACACTTTGCCAATACCGTGACCAACGAAATCCCGCACCACGGAAAACCCATGGCTCTCGGCGATATCTTGAATTGCAGCACCGATGTCGCCAATCCGCTTATTCGGCGCAACTTCGCGAATGCCAGCCCACAAACACTCTTCGGTGATCTTCACGAGCTCCCGTGCTCGCGCACTTGGCTTGCCTATGAGAAACATCTTCGATGTGTCACCAAAAAAACCATTGAGGACCGGAGAAACATCCACATTAATGATGTCACCGTCTTTCAAAATCCGATTCTTCGATGGAATACCGTGGCACACAACTTCATTGATGCTCGTGCACACCGATTTGGGAAATCCGTGATAACCAAGCGGCCCATTTTTTGCGCCATATTGTTTGGCAAGACGGACGACTTCGTCGTCGATATCCTGGGTGGTAATACCCACATGAACAATTTTGCCCACTTCGGAAAGCATGGTTGCCGCAAGCTTGCATGCAGCGCGCATGCCTTTAAGTTCAGTTTCATTTAAAATTTCTATCGGTTCAGACATTACAAATCCTTATCAGCGCTGAATAAACGACGCGCGTTTTGCATTTTCGAAGCACGCATGTACTTCGTCGACACTTAGAATTCCTGCATCGAGCAGCACGATCACTTCACGCGCAAGATTGGTACGCAAAAGATAGGGGCCGTCGGTGTTAAGCGTAAAGGGGATACCGTATTCCCTAAACTTGTCCAAAATGAATTTGAGTTCATCAAGACCCGCTACTGCTTTGGTATAGATATTTGACGTCGGACAGATTTCGAGCGTCACCATACTGTCAGCGAGCATCTTCAGCGCCTCATCATCATAAGCAGCTCGAATGCCGTGGCCAATCCGGTCCGGCTTAAGTTTTTGCAAAACCGCCATGACGCCTCGGCCTTTGGTTAAAGCGGTCTCCCCCGTATGCACGGTGGTCTTGAGGCCCGCCGCGCGCGCCCGATCGAAAAGTCCTTGATAAAGCGTGACATCATTTTCGTTGAGCTCAACATGGCACGATTCTGAGCCAGCAAGATCGATACCAAGCACGCCGCGATGCTGGTATTTGATCGCTTTGTTGACGATAATTTCATTGTGGGCAAACGAAAACTCGCGCGCGAGACAAAAGATCAAACAGGCCTTAACGCCATATTCGAGAACGGCACGGTCCATGCCGCGCAAAGCTGCGTGGATGATATGATCGAGATCCTTTTCACCCGCCACGTTTCGTTTCATGGGATTGAAGCGAATTTCAATTTGCGTGACGCGACTCGATCGATATTCCTTACAAATAACCTCGTATATGCTCCGCTCAATCGCATACGGGGAGCTTTGAATCTTCTCTGTCCATTCGTGCATGATCGCCAAATAGTCGTCGAGACTAAAACAGTTGTCCTTCTTGGCCGTGATCAAATCGACAAATTCCCAATAGGTGCGAACGGGCAATTTCAGCCCCTGCTCCTTGGCGATGGCAAACATGATGTGCGGTGCAACGGCGCCACCCAAATGGATATGCAAATCGGTCAGGGCATCAGGCAAACGCGGATCAAAATTGGGCTCAGCGATTTCATACATCATACTTCCTACCCCACAATATTGCGGCCGAAATTTACATCATGAGCCGCCAAATAATAAAGAGCTACGTTTTTTGATTCTAAAGACAGCGATTCCCTTGCGTGTCGAC
>CAZRSD010000144.1:0-5108 GCA_964602645.1 uncultured Myxococcales bacterium | reverse complement strand
GCACCAACGATGCACCCGCACTTGCGCAGGCAGATGTTGGCGTCGCCATGAATACGGGCACGCAAGCGGCCCGCGAAGCGGGCAACATGGTGGATCTGGATTCTAGTCCCACCAAAGTCATTGAGATCGTCGAGACGGGCAAGCAACTGCTCATGACGCGAGGTGCGCTCACCACATTTAGTTTTGCCAATGACATCGCCAAGTATTTTGCGATCATCCCCGCTATTTTCATGAATCTCTACGCCGACCAAGAAGGCGCCCTTGGTCCACTTTCGGTCATCGACATCATGGATTTGCATACGCCGAAGAGTGCTATCTTGAGCGCTGTTATTTTCAACGCGCTCATCATCATCTGCCTAATACCGCTGGCATTACGCGGTGTCAAATATCATCCGGAAACCGGTGAGAAAGCACTGCGTCGCAACTTGCTGTTCTATGGATTAGGTGGCCTCGCTGTCCCCTTCGTCGCCATCAAAGCTATCGACATCGCCATCGTATTTTTAGGATGGGCATAATATGAAGTCTCTTTATCAAGCAACCATGATGTTCGTCGTAATGACCGTATGCTGTGGCATAGTTTACCCGCTCATCATCAATGGCCTGGCACAGACATTGTTTGCACACAAAGCCAATGGTTCCATTGTCACGAAAGATGGTGTCATTATTGGCAGCGAACTCATAGCGCAGGATTTCAAGCATGCGCACTATTTTTGGCCGCGCCCCTCCGCCTACGATTTTAGAACCTTGCCGAGTCGTGCAAGCAACCTAGGTCCAACGAGCAGTGCGCTCAAAAAACAAATCGCTGAACGACGTGCACATTTTGCCGCGGCGCACGGCATCAATGAAAGGGACGTACCAATAGATATGATCACCGCATCAGCAAGCGGTCTCGATCCGCACATCTCGTGGGAAAGCGCACAGCATCAGGCTAAGCGTGTGGCACGTGCGCGAGGATTTACCGATGCAGAGCAGGATAAACTCATGGACCTCATTGATCAACGCGCCGAGAAGATCAAGCTCGCCAAATTCGGCGAAAAAATGCTCAATGTTCTGATGTTGAACATCAACTTAGATAGACTTAGTCATCATGATGGACAATGACAATTCCGTTCGCGCCGATCCCGATGTTCTCTTGTCAGCTATTTCCAAAAAGCGTAGCAAGAAACGAGGCGGACGACTCTATCTTTTTATAGGCATGGCGCCTGGCGTCGGCAAAACCTATTCTATGCTCTTGGCAGGACGCGAAGCGCAACGAAGTGGTACCGACATCGTCGTTGGTGTCGTTGAATCGCATGGCCGCAAAGAAACGGAAATGCTTATCGATGGTCTTCCGGTCATTCCGCGCAAGAACGTTACGCACCGCGGCGTCGATTTTTTGGAGATGGATATCGACGCCATTCTCGCACGCAAACCATCGATCGTCTTAGTTGATGAGCTTGCACACACGAACATTCCTGGCTCGCGCCACGCGAAGCGTTGGCAGGATGTGATCGAGCTTCTCGATACAGGCATCGATGTCTACTCGACTATCAATGTGCAGCATCTAGAAAGTCGCAAAGAAGCGGTTGAAAGGATAGCCAAGATCACCATCGCCGAAACCGTGCCTGATTCGATATTAGATCGCGCGTTTCAGATTCAACTCATCGATCTTTCCGTGCCTGATTTATTGCGCAGACTAAAAGAGGGCAAGGTCTATCTCGGCGAGAAAGCCGATCTTGCCGCTGCCAATTTCTTTAAGGAAGAAAAGCTCACCGCGCTACGCGAAATCGCACTGCGTGTTGCAGCTGAACGCGTTGATGCTGAACTACAAAGCTACATCACCGAGCGCGAAGCGGGCACGTCGTGGCAAGGCGCGGTCGATCGCTTAATGGTCGCAGTTGGTGTTGCCAAATCTGCCGAGACTATCATTCGCGCGACGCGAAAGATGGCATATAACCTTGATGCTTCGTGGATCGCAGTTCATGTCTCCACCAATGAAATGTTCACCGACAAAAAACGCACGCAGCTCGCCAATAACCTCGCACTCGCCCGCAATCTTGGTGCCGAAGTGGTCACCGTCGCTGACACTAGTGTCGCCGAGGCACTGGTCCGCATCGCAGCGCAAAAGGATGTCAGTCAAATTGTCGTGGGCCGATCACCGAAAAAATTCTTTCGTGATCTTTTTGGTGTTGGTTCACTTCATGATCAGCTCATTGCGAGGAGCACCGTTGACGTTTTCGTCGTGGGCCCAAAGCCCACCGAGAAAGCCGGCATTATTGATAAACTGAAAGCTATTCGCATCAGATCTACGGTTCGCGCGTTTGCCAAAGCGCTCTTGTTTACTTTTGGCCTCATCTTTCTCAATGCAGCCATCGAACCGCTCATTGGTTATCGCGCCGTTGGCTTTTTATTTTTGCTCGGTATTTTGACTCTCGGCCTCTTCGTGCCCATAGGGCCGGTATTCGTGGCGAGCATCATCACCATGATCGGGTGGAATTTCTTTTTTATACCACCCACGGGAACCTTTCATATCACGGCGCCCGAGGACATGTTCTTGGCGCTCTCGTATTTGGTGGCGGCACTCGCAACGGGGCTCCTTACGCGCCGCAATAAGTATCAACAAGAAATTCTCATCGAGCGCGAACAGCGCGCGCAAGCGCTCAATCAAATTTTGCTCGACATCGCAACCGAAAGTACCACCAAAGGCATTTGTGGTGCGGTAATCAAACGCGTCAGCAATTTTTTGCAGGGCGAATGTGACGTGGTGTTACTTCGTCGTGATCGGAGCTTGTCGTCGTTTGTTGGGCAAAAACTTCAGGTCAGCAACCTCAATCGCGAAATGGCGGTCGCGAAATGGGCGATTGAAAATAACAAGGCAGCCGGGCATTTTACGGAAACGTTGTCGTCGTCGGAAGCCCTCTACATCCCGCTCAAGGGCTCTTTTGACATGATGGGTGCGCTCGCCTTTCAAGCCAAAAAAGGCCACATCTTGTCCGTTGAAGATATGGATTTTCTTTTTACTGCGGCCACACAAATTGCAGCCGGCCTTGAGAAACATGAGTTTCGTAAACGAGCGCTAGAATCCGATCGACTTGCGGAATCGGAGCGCGTTCATCAAACACTTCTTGAGCTGTTGGTCAAAGAAATTCGTCCCACCATAGGGCACAAGGTTCCAAAGGGACAACTCAATTTTATGCTCGATAATTTTCTCGTGCTCTCAAGACTTTTTGTTGGCGTGTTTCCGCTCAAGAGAGAAACCTGCACTCTAGGCAGCCTTGTCGGCAAAGCTGTCGGCAAAGTGAAAGAAGCGCGTGAACAAAACGATATACCGATTACCATTTTTGGTGATCGCAACGAACACGTCGTGCGTGTAGAATGTGATTTGCTTGTGCAAGCGCTTGCCAACGTCATCATGAATGCGTTTGAACATAGTCAGTCACATGCTGTCACTGTTGAAATTAAGCCTCATGAAATCATCGTTGCCGACGAGGGCCGCGGTATCCATGAAGATGATTTAGGGCGAATCTTCGAGATCTTTTTTCGTGGCGACACTACCAAGAAACCTGGTGCAGGGCTTGGCCTTGCTATTGCAAAGGGCGTGTTCAAGGCACATCAAGGTAAGATCACTGCGAAGAATCGGCCGACTGGCGGTTTGCTCGTCTCGATGATTTTGCCAACGGAGGGCTAGACCCGCGTATGCTTTAATTTTCCTTGAGCTGATGGCGCGTTAATCATTTTTAACCCAGTGATCCACCTCGCCTGCACCTCGAGTAAACAATCGTTAGCTTCGTTTTCGGGGCAGCAAAAGCTGCCTCTTTTTTATCGATTTTGGTGCGCATTTTTGTACCATAAATATGATTGGAGCTTAGAATATGAAAATTAAATTCGTGTTGGCATTGATCGTGCCAGTATCTGCGTTCATCATGAGCTGCGGTCCTACGGACATGCAAAGCGACAACAGTTTCAACACTAACGATCTTAGCGCTGAAATCGTTGATCAAAACATCGACGGCGTCGACAACTTGAATCTTTCAGAAGATACCAAGAGCGACTACTGGTTGGGTTATTACATCCCCTCTTCTTACCACTATTACACGGCGCCCTATTACTGGGGTTCATACTATCCATTCTACTACGGCAAAGGCTATTACAGCGGTCTCGGATATGGCATTGGATACGGACATGGTTACGGCTCGTTCTACTATCCCTACTACGCTGGATGGCGTTACTAAAGCTCGTCATTGCTCACCCTGCGCAACGTGCACAGGGTGTTTTTTGGCGACGTAAAACTATTCGCTGTATTTACCGATGTCGTCGGCAAATACAGCGCTTTTGCTTGTTCTTTGCGGCGCTAAAAATGTCGGCATGCTAAGCCGGAATGCCCTTATCGTCGGTAAATCGTGATGAACTCTTGATCTTTTTCGGCCATTTCTCCGAACATGATCTTACTCATACCGAATGTCTCTGATCCGGGTCGTCTAAGAGCAAAGAGGGATAATATCGTCCATATTAGCCCGATGAGCCAAGACGCAGACCGATTCCGCAGCAGCTCTTAGACGACCCGGATCAGAGACATTCGGTATCACACTAAGGGGGAATTGTGAAAAAGATCTTATTGCCACTATTGATGCTTTCAACCTCAATCTTCGCGAACACTGCACTTCACCACGGTGATCATCTTGGCAGTGCCAATCACAGCGGCACCGGCAAAGTTTATCACGACGGTGATTACATCGAATTCAACCTTTCCTTCGAAGCGGAATGCTATGCAGACCGCACCAATTCGTGGGATTATGTTGCACAAAACGTTGCTACTTTTCTCGATTGGGCGAACCTTGAAGTCGATCAAGGCAGCAACCTTACTTGGGACGTTGAGCCACTCAATCTGTGGCGCAACGAACAGTATTACACCGGCGATTCCTGCTCGGGTACGTATACGGCTTCGCAATCCATCAAGCTCGTCTTGAACAAGAGCGAAGGCACGCATTCATTGCACGTCGACGCTATTCAAGATTTCTATCAACGCCTTCAAACCGCTATTTGGCCTTTAAGCCAAAATGAAAGCGGCGAACTCCCATCACGCGTCGCGACCACCATCACCAGCATTGAAAAAGGCATTTATGAAGATA
>CAZRSD010000143.1:0-5136 GCA_964602645.1 uncultured Myxococcales bacterium | reverse complement strand
ACGCTACAGAAAAGCCCTATTTAGGCTGGAAGATATTTTTGTCCTGTAGCCTGCTATCGAGGAGATATGGTCACTGTTTAAGCGAAAATTTCGTTCAGCTGAACCAAGAAATATTCCGGAGATCGTCGACACTATGACGAGGGCGTGGAACGAGATTACAATCGAAATTCTTCACGCCCTTTTCATTCATGCCGGGTATGACTAGCAAGTTGGGAAGCGCTGTATAGCCACCGAACAACAAAAACAGCAACTCCTATCGCTAGCTCAGGATCTTCCTCGTCTATGGAAATCCGAAACAACAACCGCAAAAGATCGAAAACGCCTTTTGCGACTCATTATTAAAGACATCACGGTTGAAGTTTTCCCTGAGAGGATTGTTACCCTTCATATTCGTTGGCATGGCGGTGCTACTAAAGATATAAAAATCGCAATGCCAAAAAAAATTCATGCAGCATGGAAAACCTCACCGGAGATCATAGAAAGAGTAAGAAGCTTGGCAGCTGAGTTTAGTAATCAGAGCATTGCGGAAATATTTAATAAAGAAGGGATAAAAACGAATAAGGGAAACGCCTTTACCGAAGGCAGCATTAGGGCCATCCGATACCAATATGGCATACCTCGCCAACATAATAGGCAACATGGAATGCTGACAGTAAAAGAAGTCATGCATGAATATGGGGTCAGCAAATATGTTGTCTACTATTGGATTGCTCGAAACGTTATCAACGCTTGCCGTGTCGGATCCTCATCCTACGAAATTAGCATCGATGAACAAAAGAAGGCAGAACTGCGTGAATTGGTTAACAAGTCTTACAAAATCAAAAAACAAACATCCCTAACCATTACTGAAGGAGGTGCTTTATGAAGGCAACGTCATGAAATTGTTTGAGCGCGTCGTTGAACTCAAAGTTGGCGAGACCGACATCACCGGATTGCATATCGCCTTCGAGATCGAGAAAGACGAAACACCAGAGCCTAATCCGTGTCACGTCGAGATCTTTAATCTCTCCGCCGATAATCGGGCGATTTTGTCGAAATACAAACAGGTGCCGGTGCTCTTGAAGGCTGGATATAAGGATAGCGTCGGGATAATCTTTCAGGGCGACATGATTCGATGCAGCCATATCAAAGAAGGGCCGAATTGGAAAACGATCCTGGCGAGTGGCGATGGTGCGCTCGCCATTCAGACGAAGCGCATAAACAAGACCTTTTCAAAGGGCACACCGATAAAAACCATCGTTGAAGACTTGGCGAAGCAAATGGGGCTGCCGTCAAATCACGCACTCGGTAATCTACAAGAACTCAATCAAACCTTATCGCACAGCCTCTTTGTATCGGGCAATCCCATGGCAGAGGTGACCCGCTTACTAGCGGGCCAAGGCATAAAGGCATCGGTGCAAAACCACACGTTGCAGATACGTCGAGCCAATCAGCCGATTCAGAAAGAGGCGGTGTCATTAAGTTCAATGAGCGGCTTGATAGCGTCGCCAGAGATCGGTGCACACGGTGAGATGACGGTGCGTTCCGTGCTTATGCCAGAGCTTTTACTGGGCCGCAAAATCCACGTCGACGCAGCGTCATTCAAAGGCTTTGCCACCATCAAAGCGGTTCGCTTCTCCGGCGCCAATTTTGGTGAGGCGTGGGAAGCGGAGATGGAATGTGAGGGTGATTAGAACGCCGCTATCAAGGCGATGCTCCAAATCTCGATGGCTAGCGCTAATACGTCTGCCGAGGCCTATCCGGTAGCGAGATTATCGATGCCCCTAAGTTGGAATGAAATCAAAGTTCGTGCGATGGCTTTCTCTAAAGAGTGGGCCAAAGAATCATCCGAAGATGCTGAAGCCAAAAGTTTTTGGGACGATTTTTTTAACGTCTTTGGTATTTCTCGCAGACGCATCGCTTCGTTTGAAGTATCGGTCAAAAAACTTGAGGGCAAAGACGGTTTTATCGATCTATTGTGGAAAGGCGTGTTGTTGGTTGAACATAAATCACGCGGCCGAAATCTTGATCAAGCCTATACTCAAGCCGTTGAATATTTTCCAGGGCTAAAAGAGCGTGATTTGCCACGCTATGTTTTGGTATCAGATTTTGCTCGCTTTCGGCTCCATGATTTAGATCAAAGACAAAGTCATGAGTTTGCCCTGGAAGACTTCCACAAAAATATTCATCACTTTGGTTTTATCGCAGGCTATCAAAGCCGCTCATTTGGCCAGGAAGACCCGGTCAATATTAAGGCGTCGATTCGGCTGGGGCATGTCCATGATTTGCTCAAAGAATCGGGCTATCTCGGCCACGCTTTAGAAAAACTGCTCGTGCGCATCCTATTTTGTTTGTTTGCCGACGATACCGGCATTTTTGATCGCCACCAATTTCGCGAGTTTCTTGAACAGCGCACCGGTGAAGATGGCGCTGATTTGGGTATGCACTTGGGGCAAATTTTCCAGGTGCTCAATACGCCAATAGCTCACCGGCAAAAGACGCTGGATGAACAGTTGGTTGCTTTTCCCTACGTTAACGGCAAACTTTTTGATGAAATATTGCCGCTGGCTGCTTTCAATAGAAAAATGCGCGAAACTCTACTCGATTGCTGCGCCATCGATTGGAGCCGTATTAGCCCAGAAATTTTTGGCTCGCTGTTTCAGTCCATCATGGACAAACAAATGCGGCGCAACTTAGGTGTGCACTACACCAGCGAAGCCAATATTCTAAAAGTCCTAAAGCCGTTGTTCCTCGATAAGCTAGAAGCCGAATTCCATAGCATCAAACATGATACACGTCGTTTAAATGATTTTCACAAGAAGCTCGGTGACATCAGAATTCTCGATCCAGCCTGTGGCTGCGGTAATTTCTTGGTAATTGCCTATCGCGAGCTGCGCCGGTTAGAAATCCAAGTGTTGCGAGAAATCTACAAGAAATCGGGCACCGCCTTCTTAAATATCGCCGATATTATGCGAATAAATGTCGACCAATTCTACGGCA
Organism: uncultured Myxococcales bacterium; assembly: GCA_964602645.1. Lineage (GTDB taxonomy): Bacteria > Myxococcota > UBA727 > UBA727 > JABDBI01. Next base: position 2,157 of record CAZRSD010000143.1, on the reverse strand, counting down.
TTGAGATAGAAGAATTCCCCTGCCAAATCGCCCAAGTAGCTTTGTGGTTGATGGATCACCAGATGAACCTCGCCATCTCTCAGGAATTTGGCCAATATTTTGCCCGCCTGCCACTGGTAAAGACACCCAAAATAGTCCACGACAATGCACTGCAAATTGATTGGTCAGATGTGATTGAGCCGGCTCAACTATCTTATATTGTGGGTAATCCGCCTTTTATTGGGGCAAAACATTCAAATACCCAGCAACGCACCGATATGAAAGTGGTTTTTAAAGATATTAAAAATGCTGGCTTGCTGGATTATGTCTCCTGCTGGTATCGCAAAGCGATTGATTTCATGCAATATAATGTGGACATAAGCGCAGCCTTTGTTTCCACTAACTCTATCACCCAAGGGGAGCAGGTGGGGGCACTGTGGCCTAAACTTTGTGCTCGTGGACTCAAAATAAATTTTGCCCATCGCACCTTTCAGTGGTCATCAGAGGCCAGCGACAAGGCTGCCGTTCACTGCGTTATTATTGGTTTTGCTTTGAAAGATGAAGCGAAAAAAATCATATTTCATTATGATGCCGAAAAATCGGAGCCACAAATTATCAAAGCGACTCAAATAAGTCCATATCTGGTAGATGGGCCCATGGTTTTTTTGAGTAACCGCACGACATCGCTTTGCTCGGCTTTGGAAATTGGAATTGGTAACAAGCCTGTAGACGGAGGCTTTTATCTCTTTACCAAGGCTGAGAAAGAAAAATTCATAGCTATAGAACCACTATCATCTCGTTTGTTTAGGCCATTGGTAGGATCAAGGGAGTTCATTCATGGACTAGAGCGCTGGTGTTTGTGGCTTGGTGATTGCTCCCCTCAGGATTTGCGGCAGATGCCTCATGTTATGAAGAAGGTTGAGGAAGTCAGAAAATTTCGCCTAGCCAGTAAATCACTGCCAACCAGAAAGCTTGCCGCCAATCCTATACGCTTTCATGTCCACAATATGCCAACGAGCCCATATTACCTGTTAGTACCGAGGGTATCATCTAAAAAGAGATCAATCATCCCCTTAGGATTCATGTCGAGAGAAACGGTGTCGACCGATGCGAATTTGATCATACCCAATGCAAACCTATTTCACTTTGGTATATTGTCTTCAATTATGCACATGGCGTGGGCTCGTGCTGTCTGCGGCCGCTTAAAGAGTGATTACCGCTATTCAGCAGGCATCGTGTACAATAATTTCCCCTGGCCCGAAGCATCCGCCCAGCAAAAGCAAACCATTGAAACAGCCGCTCAGCAGGTCCTAGACGCCCGCCTCGCCTACCCAAACTCCACCCTCGCTGACCTGTATGATCCACTCACTATGCCACTAGATCTTACCAAAGCCCACCAAACCCTCGATCGCGCTGTTGATGCGGCTTACGGCGTGAAGGGCTTTGCTAACGAAGCGCTCAGAGTATCTTTTTTGTTTAGCCGTTACCAAAAGATTGTTTCATCGTCTTGAAAGGAACTCCGCCAATTTTGGCGACGCGTGGGAAGCGGAGATGGAATGTCGCGTGAGTTAAGCCGCCTTTTTGAGCGTCGGAGAAATCGCTCTGATTTTTTCATTTATCCAAAACTTAATCACTGCCTGCCTGGATATTCCCAAATGCTTTGCTTCATTATCGAGCGATTCAAGCATCCATTCGGGAAAGTCGACAAGAATTCTTCTTGAGGCAGTACTCACATCAAAATATTGGAGGATGTCCTCTTGGCCTTCATCAAACTTCTCGTCGAGCTTTTTTGCGCTGATTTTTCCTTTACCTTTTGCCATAGAAAAACTCCTTTTCTTCCTTTCTTGCTTTTCTCACCGAAATGATTCGTATCTTTCGACCTCGCTTAGTAAAGATGGCCGTCCAGCAACCACTAGGCAGTTCTCCAATCAAGATAAAACGATTTTCTTCGGTGAACTTTGACTGCAAAATTACGCTTGGAACCATCCACAGCTGCTGGGCATCAACGAAGTTAATACCGTGCTTTTGCTCATTGGTTGCGCTTTTTCTTGGGTCAAATTCAAACATGATATCTAAATGATATCATTTATGAATCGTTTTTGCGAGAGTCTTCTAATTGCGACGCCGCTTCATCATGTCCATTAACGCGGCGCATCTTTTTCAGCTCTTTTCTTCTTT
>CAZRSD010000142.1:0-5140 GCA_964602645.1 uncultured Myxococcales bacterium | reverse complement strand
GGCCTCGGTGAGCAATACAAGATCTTGCATCCTGACATGACCGTTGATGTACAAATAGCAACGATACAGAGCTATAACCGTGGTGAAACCAAGATTCTCTTGTTGCACCCGTTTATCTCTGAGGGCATTTCGCTCGAGAAGACGCGACAGCTGCACATCTTGGAGCCGCTTGAAAGCCAGGCGCTTTACGAGCAGGTCGCTGGCCGCGCCGTGCGCCTTAACTCACACGCATCGCTCGCCAAAAAAGATCGCCACGTGGACATTTACACCTGGTCGTCGACCATGAGTGGGCTCAAAGCATTTCTTGCGAAAAACAATAACTGGGCCGCGCGCTTTAGTGAGCTCAATAGCGTTGCGTCGTTTGGTAAAGGCCAATCGCAAATCGATCCGAATTTTTACACCAAGGGGCAATCGCCCGACGAGCTCACGCTGGAGAAACGATATTTATTAACCAACGCAATGACATCTCTCAAAGAACTCTTGGCGACGTATTCAATCGAACAAGGAGTCAGCAATGCTAACTAGAATTTTATTGCCATTTAGTATGATGCTTTCGATCATCCACGGTGCGCTCTACGCAGCAGTGGACGAGGCGCCGCTCCTCAATCGCTCAACGCTCGGCCTAAATTACGACATCGCCTTCACGCCGACGGTGAGCCGCATGGCGGGAGGCGAACAGTCGTCGCTCAATCAGCTGCACCGTGCTTCGCTTGAAGTGATGTACCCTTATTTTCGCTATTTCGCCTTGGGCGTGTCGCTCGACTATACGCTTGCGGTATCGCCGAAGTTTACCAACCCGAACCTCAATTTTAGCAAAGAGACAACGCGCTTAAAGAGCACCTTCCTCGGCGTGAGCGGCCATGTGCGCCCTCAGCTGCCCTTTACCTTTGGCAATTGGGATATGATCCTCTACGCCGAAGCGCAGCTCGGGTTAGGCACAAGCTCGCCGATGACATTTGGTACCGAGGCACTTTCAGATTACCAATACGACAACACCAAAACAATACCGACGCCTTTTCCGTTGATGTTTGAGACCACGCCAAAGATCGGCATGCAATTATTTGGCTGGCGCTTCATTGGCGTCGACTTTGCGTGTGGCTACCGCATGATGTGGGTTGTGCACCCGATGGTGTCGATTCCGCACAATCGACAAAACGAAACCATGTCAACGTCAAGCCGGTCAGCGGTGTTTTACGACGTGAGTTCGTTCTTTTTGCAAGCAGGCCTTAAGTTTGCATTCTAGGGCGTGTATGCCTTAACGCAATAAGTGAATTATTGCGTTAAGGTTGGGACATGAATCTTTCAAAAATTTCGATCAGCGATCGTTTCGCGCGCTACTTTGTTACGCTGGTGCTGGGCAATAATGTCATTGGCTTATTCTTGACACTCAGCAAATATCAAGAAGGCGGACCCGCATTTTGGTCGCTGTTGATCTTCGTCTTGACCGTAGCGCATGTAACCGCGTTGGTTGTTCTCCTTGCCATTGATATCGCCGAAATAATTGCGAAGCGTTTTGTTACGCTCACCAATAAGCACATGGTCATGCTCATTTTCGTGGTGGATGCCATCATGGTTGGTCCCGCGTTGTGGGTTGGCTATCACACTGCGCGATTTGTAGCGCATGCTTTTGACCTTGACGTCGATGCTAATTTCATCGAGATTGTTCGGCCAGGCATGCTCTTTGCCATACTCGCGGCGATGCTTGCCGTGTTATTCATGCAGTGGTTGACAGGTCTCAAGACATATTATGCGCAACAAGCATCGTTGCTTGCAGCTGAGCGGCGCGTAGTGCAAGCGCGTTTTGATCTGCTCGCTAAGGAATTGCATCCTCATCTTTTATTCAATGTCATTCAAAACGTGCTGAGTTTGATGACGCATGACATCGCTGCGCGCAAGATGCTCGAAGAGCTCGCCGTCTACTATCAAGCCGTGCTCCTTGTGATCGATAAGAACTCGATCACGCTCTCTAAGGAATTAACGCTTTGTCGCCATTATATGGCGCTGCAGGAAAGTCGCTTCAACGATATCTTGTTTAGCGTTACCAACGAAACTACGGAATCGCTTGCGCAGATGGCAGTGCCACCATTGCTGTTGCAACCGTTGCTTGAAAATGCTGTAAAATACGCCGCAGCACAGGAAGGTAGTGCAAAGGAAATCCATCTCGCGCTTAATGCCGACGATGCATTTGTGCACATTACGATCATCAATCCTCGCTCGCCTCGTGTGGATAGCGTGATAACGGGTTTCTCGAAGGGACTGGAAAATTGTGAGCAACGAATGAAGGAATTTTATGGTAAACAAGCCTCCATCAATTTGGTGCACGAATCCACCTCCACACGCGTAACGCTCGATCTGCCCTATGCAATACAAAAGACCAATTAGAACCATGATCATCGACGACGATGATGGCGCGCGCGAAGTCTTGCAGCGGCTGCTTGCCGACGATGCCCAGGTTGAAGTTGTGGCCATAGCCAAAGATGGCCTCGAAGCGCTGCGCATGATCGAGAAGACCAAGCCCGATCTGGTTTTTATGGACATCGATATGCCGCATTTAAGCGGGATTGATGTTGCGCGCAATCTTTTGGGCCATCGTCCGCTCATTATTTTTGCAACAGCCTTTGATCGCTACGCCATCGAAGCATTTGAGCTTGCGGCGGTCGATTATATTTTAAAGCCGTTCACCAGGGAGCGCGTGCAACACGGTCTTACCCGTGCCCAGGCTCTGGCGAAGCGAACGTCGCCATTTGCCTACGAGCAATTTTTGCAAAGCAAAGAGAGCTTTTCACACGCTCGCAAGATTTCATTTCACGACGGCAGTGAGCTGCTTATCGTGGATATGGATGGCATATCGTGCATTGAAACCGAAGGGCGTTATGTGCGGGTTTTTCACGATGGTGTATCGCATCTCTTTGAAGAATCATTGGCGAATATTTTTCTGAGGCTCGATAAGAGTATCTTTGCGTTTGCGTCGCGCGGCGCGATTATCAATCTTGCCCACGTCGTTAATTTGCGTCGATTAGGTATCCGAAAATTTACCGTTGTGCTCGATGATCCAAAGGAGAAAGAAGTTGCTGTTGCGCGCAATCGCGTTAATGATCTGCGCAAGCGCTTAAGCGAGATCGCGGCTCGATAACACCAACCTGCATTTTTTGGTTGACGGGCATTTTGCTCGACGCGCATCATGATACACCATGTGGATGTTACAAATCGGTCGATTTACTATTGCAAAACCCTTTGTGCTTGCGCCCATGGCGGGCGTGAGCCAGATGCCATTTCGCCGCATAGCGTTGCAGCATGGTGCGGGGCTTGCCCCAACCGAACTCGTCTCGGCCAAAGGCCTTTTTTTTGAAAGCCAACGCACGAAATCATATTTAGCCTACGACCAAGCCGTCGAGGTTCCGTTTTGCGTGCAGCTCTTCGGCGGCGAAGCTTCGTCAATGGCGGTTGCGGCCGAGAAAGCTATGGTGATGGGTGCCGATATCATCGACATCAATATGGGTTGTCCGGTGAAGAAGGTCACCAAGATTAATGCGGGCTCCGCGTTGCTGTGCGATTACCAACGGGCGGCCGCGATCGTCGAGGCTATGCAAAAGCGCACGGGCGGAAAGATTCCCATCACGGCGAAGATTCGTTCGGGTTGGGATAGCAATCAACTCAATTTTCTCGAGGTGGGCAAAGCGTTGGAAGAGGCGGGCATAGCTGTCATAGCCCTTCATGCACGCACGCGCGCGCAGGGCTACAGTGGCAAAGCGAACTGGCAGCATATCGCTGAGCTCAAGGCCCATCTGAAAATTCCGGTCATCGGCAACGGTGACATCGAGAATCGCGCCGATGCGGACAGAATGTTTCGTGAAACGGGCTGTGATGCCGTAATGATAGGGCGCGCTGCTCTCGGCAATCCGTGGCTCTTTCGTGAACTCGCCGGCGATGATACGCCGGTGACTGTAGGTGAACGGCTCGCGCTCATAAAGGATCATTTATCGAGACACATCGCTTTGCAAGCGCTCATTGCCGACGACGTCAAGCTTGCCTTCAATGAGCGAATGGCCGTAACGAGCTTTCGCAATCATTTGATTTGGTATTCGAAGGGCCTAAAAGACAGTGCGCAGTTTCGTCAAAATATCATGTCCACTGAAAGTCACACGACAACCATGGCCATGATCGATGATTTCTTTGGTGCGGCGCAGTTTGGCAGGGTGAAATTGGGCGACGATGACGACGGTATCGATTATCGCCAGGCTTTCGGTTGATTTTCCCCTTGACCGTGCCCGGAACTCGGTAAAAGGTTACGTTTTGGCAAGTCCGGCTTATGACAAGGATTAACTATGAAACCTCACGTCTATGTGGCAAAGCAACCCGACAGCAATAGTTTGGTATCGTACGACACTTCTGAACATGCAGTGTGGAAGACTCTCTATGAGCGGCAGATAAAATTGCTTGAAGGCCGTGCCTGCAAAGAGTTCATCGAAGGCGTCAATTGTCTCAACATTGGCTCAGACCGAATCCCGCAGTTGCCTGAAGTATCCGCCAGGCTTCGTGAAAAAACCGGGTGGGCCGTGGCGCCGGTGAAGGCGCTCATCTCATTCAAAGAATTCTTCGAGCTCCTCGCACATCGGCAATTTCCGGCGGCGACATTTATACGCTTGCCTGAGCATCTCGACTATCTAAAAGAGCCCGACATCTTTCACGAAATTTTTGGCCACTGTCCACTGCTCACCAATCGCGCCTTCGCCGATTTCACGCAGCGTGTTGGCGAGATTGGGCTTTCAATGACCAGGGAAGAGCGCGTAATGTTGGCGCGCCTCTACTGGTTTACCGTCGAGTTTGGTCTGATTCGTAACGCAGAAGGCCTGCGCATTTACGGCGGCGGCATTCTATCGTCGAAAGGTGAAAGCGTGTACTCGCTTGAAAGCGACATTCCAAAGCGCGTTGATTTTGATTTGCTGACCGTGCTGCGCACGACCTATCGCTACGACGAGATGCAGGTCAATTATTTTGTCATCAACTCCTTTGACGAACTTTTTTCTTTGGTAGGGCAAGATCTTCGCGAGATCTTTAAAGAGGCAAAGGCGAAGGGCGTTATTACCCAAGAAGAAATGGATGTAAGGAGTTGCTAATGACCGATCTCATCGAGAAGAAA
>CAZRSD010000141.1:4889-5154 GCA_964602645.1 uncultured Myxococcales bacterium | reverse complement strand
AGACACCTATAACTTAGGCTCCAACGTGACCCATTGGGGAGGCCACCGCATCTCAGCCTCTGATATATGCGGATTGTAAAACTGTCGGATTTACCAAAATTTAAATTAAAAGAAAGATTAACCCATGAAAAAACGAACAGCGATCATCTCAGGAATTACCGGCGCGGCGGTGGTGTTGGGCGCGATAGTATATGCCACTACCTACCAACTACCAAATCATGTGCCTGCGGTGGGCAGGCTGGCAAGCGGTAATATTATGTTGACC
>CAZRSD010000141.1:0-4879 GCA_964602645.1 uncultured Myxococcales bacterium | reverse complement strand
GGCGGAATACAAATTGTATGATCTGCGTGGGACGGTCTATAATGGCGTGTTTAACTGTGCAAGCTATGCCATCATCATGGCGGATGTTTCCAATTCGGTGTCGCATGGCATCCGGCTCGGGCAGGCCTCGAAAACGGGGTGCAAGCCGCACCATGTGATCGTGATCAACAGCCGGGTGAGTAATTCGGTCTTGCAAAACTCGCCGCCGTCGAACAGTAATAATTGGGGGAGCTGCATCAAGGTGGAGCTGGGCGCAAGCGACATAGAAATCCGCAATAACACAATAGAGAATTGTTATGGCGAGGGCATCGATACAGCGGAGGCTTACCGTGTGAACGTGGTGGGCAACACGCTGACGGATTGCTGGAGCTATTGCATTTACATCGATAACTCTGTAGATGTGTTGGTGCAGGGCAATACAACCTCATGCCCTGACCCGGCTTTTAATCGCAATGGCAGCCCGGCAGTGAGTGCGGGCGTGGGCGACGAGAATCTTTCGGCGTGGGGTGGAGGCGGGGTTTCCATCGCGGCGCGCATTACGATCACCGAAAACACGTCCTATAAATGCCAGGCTCCGAAATATTGGGGCAGTCAATATAGCAATGGCGGGGTCGATACACTGGCGATCACCAATAACCAGGTCTACGATACGACGACGCGGGTGAGCGTGGCAGGCAAGCCGCGCAATGTGAACATCACCACGACCGGCAATGTCTATTTGACGAGTGGGACGACTGGCGCGGCTACTGCGACACGAACGAGCACGGCTACTGCAATTGCCACAAGAACATCCACCGCATTGCCAGCAACAATCCCTGCGGTTACACCTATCCCATGTGAAGTGATCTATCAAATTCCGGGTGTAGTTCATATCCAGGCCTGCAGGGAACAACCCTGAAAATAACAAATAAAAAACGCCTTTTGAGGCGTTTTTTATTTGTGGGATGGATGTTTCGTTTTCGCGCGAAACTCCACCTTGAGAATGTGCCTATATAAAGGCGGTCCCGACGGGATATGGAGTAAAGACACATTACCTATCGCGTCGGGACCGTGTGCTTTTGAACATATGCAGCAAATTGAATAATAGTTTTCCTCCCCGCGCCATTCAATTGCCATTCAAGATACTTTTTATCGAGAAACTCTGGGAAGGTCATTTTGAACATTATAGCATCCATGTTTCACCCTTGACACAATTTATAAACAGGGTTATAAATTGTTGCACGTAGTAAACAATACCCTAGTTTATAGAACGGATGAGCAAATATGGAAACTAATGAAGTGACCAAAATCCATCGTGAACGACAGGGCCTTTCGGTAAGGGAATTTTCAGACGCAATCAATAAAAGATTAATAAACACAGGCATGTCTCCGAGCATGGTATCGCGGATTGAAAACGACCACTACGAACCGCCTCTGAGCTTGCTTTTTGAGTGCATTGCTACCTATCAAACCGGATGGATACCTCAATGGGCCGTTGACAGCATCTGTGCCATGTACCCTGATCTTGTTCAAAGTGGCATTGTCCAATTTCATCTTCCGAAGCGTTCTTCCGTAACACAATAGCACAAGGGCGGCGGCAATGGTGAATTTTGGCGATTTTATGAACGAATATGCGGCGAATTTGCAAGTCTTTTTGCCGATTGTCGTGGCTATTGCCATTTTGTTGCCAGTGTTTGGGTATTTCTATAACCGCCTGATGGACAAGCTCAAGGGCAAAGAGCACACGTCCGTATATGTGGCGGGTGGGGTGTTGGTCACATTGGGGGCGGGGGCATTCATTTCATGGAAAGCCTCTTTATTATTTCTTGTGCTCTTTATATTGGATGGCGTTATGCGTCTGATGTTTCCCAGCGCAGCGATCTGGCTGGAAGATGATGACCACAACCGGGTAGAGATACCAAAATAGCACACCTCGCCGATGTAGCTCAAAGGAAGAGCAGCGCCCTCGTAATGCGCAGACGGTGGTTCGAGTCCACTCATTGGCTTTAGGCGGCCTGGTAACCCGCCGAAAGAGAGCAGGCAAGTTCGTTCTCTCCTCCTTAGGTAAGCGTGCGGCTGGAAACAGTCGCACGCCCCAAGGGAACCCCGTGAATAGCAAACAGTCAAACCAAAAGGAGAAACCATGGATCAAGACCAAAGCCTTCAACCCCCCATCCATCACGGCTATGCCAATACGTTAACACCTGAAGAGCGCCAGGCGTTGATAGAAACCCTTACAGAAGATCTTTCGCTTCAAAAGCGAGAAGATTTATCAAGCAACTTCACCGCTGAACTCATGTTCTGCGCGCTCGAAGACGCAAAGGGAAATTGAAATGCAAACTCTTCAAACTCTCAGTGTGCAACCCGCTTTATATTGGCAGGATCAATTCAAAATTTATCTTGAAGCGGATCATCGCAAGACCACCCATCGGCAGTTGGATGGCAGCTCCATCAAAACTGCGCTGCAGCGCGTGCGTGAATTCTCGCTTTGGTACGAAGCGGAATTCAAACAACCTTTCAATCCTGCCGAATTGGTCAACTACCATTTCATGTCGTTTCGCAAACATTCACTTGAGCAGGCCAGAGTGAAGGCGCGTACATGGAATTCCCGTTTTTGGGCGCTGGGCCTGTTATGTGCCTGGCTCGGTGCGCCCGAATTGCTCGATGGCGTCACAGGCAAAAAGCACGATCAACTTTCCGAGAAATACCGCTCCCTCACCAAAAAGGAACGCAACGATCTGATCGTCACCTGTCAGAAAGATATTCGCGGCGCGGTCACTGCATTTGATCATTACAGCGCCGTGCGCGATTACGCGATCATCGCTGTGATGCTCGAAGCGGGCCTGCGCGTGGCAGAATGCGCCGCGCTCGATCTGGATGACATTGTGATCGGCGAACGCTCAGGGTTTGTGCTGGTGCGGGATGGCAAAGGCGACAAAGAACGCAAAGTACCGCTGACAGTGGAGCTTGTGCGCCCGGCTTTAAGCGCCTGGATCGAAATACGCAACGCCTCCACCTCCGCCCTGTGGCTGGGTAAAACAACCGAGCGACTCAGCGCTCGCAGCATGGAACGGAACGTCAAATCTGTTTCCTCCCGCATCGGCTCACCCGATATCACCCCTCACTGCCTGCGCTACGAATTCGCAAAAAACCTCCAACGCAAAGGCATGGATATTGTCGATATATCCCGCCTGCTGGGTCATACCTCCATCGAAGTCACCAAACGCTATCTGCGTTCTTCGATGGATGATCTATTGTCCACGATGGAAGGGAGGCAGCCATGATCATCGGCATCATGATGCTCGTCATGCGCAAAGATATTCCGTGGGCCATGCCCTATTGGGCATTGATCGAGATCTTGCTTGAGGCCGCCGCGTTTTCGGTGCTCAACGGTTTAATGGCTGGGGGTGTGTGATGGGCTACAGAATTGGAAATCCTCTAACAGACGATATTCAATCAGATTGTTTTGCATCGAAGATGCAGAAGAAGCTGCTATCCAAGCCAGTATTGATGATGCCTTATGGGGTGTTTGGGATTGTCAGACCGGCGTTTGGGTATCTCTTGCATTTCGTGGATCTCTTTTTTGTTGAGGTGATGTGATGAAAACCGGAACAAAGAGCAAGTTGAATAATGAACTGGCCCAAAAAGCCAGGAGTCTTGTGAACACATCAGTCCAGGATATGCAGAGTGGTTTGTATAACTTTACATCGCGAGATGATTTGCAGATCTTGCGCACTGCCTTGATGATCGTAAATAAGCGGGGCGAGAAAACCAAGTTCAATATTTTGCGACGCAAGATCGCGAAATTGGAAAAGGAATTAGGAGAGGTGCAAATATGAATACTCAAGAACGTATCGTTGTGCTGTTATTGACAGCCTTCGATCGCCTGATGGATTTCATCACGTTCGATCTGTGGACGAAAGTCCGCGGCGAGGTGGTGCCGAGTGTCAAGGTCAAGGAGTGAGGAGTGATGATGCGGCCTGTCATGCGCTACCCAGGCGGAAAGTTCAAGATCGCTAAATGGGTGATATCCCATTTTCCGGGGCATGAATTCTATGTTGAGCCATATGGGGGTGCCGCTTCTGTCCTCATGGCAAAACCACGCACTCAGGGCGAGATCTATAACGACCTCGATGGGGATGTGGTCAATGTTTTTCGAGTGCTTCGGGATCCAAACCAGGCCCAAGAGCTGGAACGAGTGCTGCGTCTGACTCCATTTGCATACGAAGAATATAAGAATGCCTATGATCCTTGCGACGATCCGATCGAGCGCGCTAGGCGGACGATTTTCCGTTCTTTTGCATCCATTGGGTCTGATGGTGTTTCGCGCCGCAATCCCGGTTTCCGTGGTCTCAAAAACAATGAGACCAGCGTGACTGCTGCGCAGGAATGGTCAAGGTATCCAAATGCCATCCGCCAGTTTGTAGATCGCCTCACCAATGTATTGATTGAACAACGCCCCGCTTTACATCTTATCGGTTTGTATGATCGCAAAGAGACACTGTTCTACGTTGATCCGCCCTATGTTATGAGCACTCGATCGAAGAGCAGCGTGCTCTATTCAAATGAAATGACAGATGAGGACCATACGCTTCTAGCTGCAGCTTTGCATAAGGTCAAAGGGATGGTTGTGCTCAGCGGCTATCCATCCCCGTTATATGACGATCTATATCAAGACTGGCGCAAGGTGTTGAGAAGTGCTACAGCCCAGAACGGCAAAGGCAGAACCGAATGTCTCTTTCTATCGCCGAACATCAAGACCACATTGTTTTGAAGAGGATCAAATGATATTAGCCGTCAATATCCCCACGTCCCTGCCTATGTGTGCCCGCCGCGCATCCACTGATAAACAGTAGAAGAAAGAATCCCAATGTTCACCAAATACATGGGCGCAGCGATC
>CAZRSD010000140.1:0-5155 GCA_964602645.1 uncultured Myxococcales bacterium | reverse complement strand
TAGTGAAACTACCGGCAAGCGAAGTGGTGGAATTATATGACCAGGCAACAGATGGCGCTTCGATTAAGCAAAGTAACGAGCAAATTGACCGGCTCAAGAAGCTCAGCAGGCAAATAGAAGCGTCATATAGCGACCAAAAAATTAACGCTGCCGCGCGAGCCATCGAAAGTGCCTTTGGCGCGCTTAATCTGTTTGATAAGAGTGCATTTGTAAAAGATTTGGATGAGTTGCTTTTGATCGTCGATGATCGGCTCAAAAACCTCGCTTTACCCTTGCAAAATATCAGCACGGAGGCTCAAAATTTGCTCTCTAACGACGCCAAAGACCAAGTTGTTGCGTTGGCCACCACAATGAGCCGTAGTATCGAAATAATTAAGGAAACGTGTAGTCAAACAAACATGCCAGGCAGTATCAAAGACGCTTCTCGTTTTTCAGACAATGTGATTAGGCTGAAGTTGACTGGGCTTAGTTGCCCAGAAGCAGGCCAAGACACTATGAAAGGTACAGAAATAAAAATTTGTCTCAAAAGGATTCTCAATGATAAATGCACGAAGCCTGCTGATCTCTATCTGGAACAGCTCACGACTCTCAAGGAAGAAGTGGATGAGCGAAAAGAAAGCATCAATGCAACGGAAGAAATTCGAAAACATCTTCTCCTGCTTGAGGCAGTTATCTCGTCGCTGACGACCAAATATCACCAAGAAAAGCCGCAAGAATCGCTGCAGGACACTGTTAGAAAGGCCCTGGGAAGAATTCGACAGGACACAGCTGAGCCCCCAAAAGAAGACGAAGACGAATGGAATGATTAGTCTCCATTTTTCAGCAGGCACGCGTGTGTCACGACGTGCGCGCTTTCCGCTATATGCGCCAACCTCGAGGCTATTCGGACACACGTTTCATAGCTCTATGACGCCAATGTCGGAAACGGCTCACAGAAATTTTCACTCTTGTCATCGGTAAGGTGGCACCATCACATGCATGCCGTTTGGCACAGTTTTTGCACCTCCCCTTAGGCGCCCAACACTTCACGGTGAAGCAAACGGGCGCAGCAACCCGAGGGGGATTCTCATGAAAAAAGCACTGATGTTGTCGCTCGCACTTTCTTTCCTGACCGTTCCACTGTTCGCCGCGTGGTATGACGATGTTCGCTTGGGCGACCCAGAATACGGTGGCACCGGCTGCCCTGCAGGCAGCGCCGCCGTCGCTATTTCACCTGACGCTAAAGCTCTCAGCATCTTGTTCGATTCCTTCGTCGTCGAAGCTGGTGGCAACACGGGCAAGACCATGGAACGCAAAACCTGTAATATCGCTGTGCCAGTTCATGTCCCCCAAGGCTACAGCGTGTCGATTTTCCAAATCGACTATCGTGGCTTCAACAGCTTGCCTTATGGCGCTTACAGTCGTTTCAACGTTGAATATTTCTTCGCCGGCACCCAAGGTCCTGGCTATGAAAAGCAATTCAACGGTCGCCTCGAAGAAGATTACCTGATCCGCAACTCGCTCGTCGCATCAGCTGTTGTTTGGTCGGATTGCGGCAGTAGCGTCATCTTGCGCGCTAACACCGGCATGCTTGTACGTACCAACGCACAACAACAACCATCCTATGCGTCAGTTGATAGCGCTGATATCACCGCTGGCCTCGTTTTCAACCTCAAGTGGAAGCGCTGCTAATATGAATACGTCTCGCTTGGCGAGACGTATTGGCATTTTCTAAGGTGCTTTCAAAAAAATCTCGTTTCTTCGGCGAGGTTTTTTTGCATCTATTTTATCGACGTAAACCATCGATCAAAACGGAAGCTCGGTAACGCAAACGGCCCAACCTCAACCGACTGCTTCGAGCCGTCGACACTCATCCAGATGAACATCGCTTTGCCCTTGATGCGGGAAGTTGGCAGCGCGCCCCACACGCGGCTATCGGCGGAGTTGCCACGATTGTCACCCATCACGAAGACATAGCCCTCTCTCACCGTGCAGCCTTGTTCGCTGCAGCTTAAGCCGGGCAATTTTTCTGCGGTTATCGGCCAAAAGCCGCCGAGCTTAATTGACGGCGGATAAATGGCCATATGGATTTGATGGGTAAGCTCGCCTATCCTTTCCACCGAGTGCTTAGCGGTTTGCTCTTTCCACGCGCCTCCCGATGGGCCGCCGAAGCCAAAGAAATCCATATAGGTGACCGTGGTCTCGGGCTCGATGTGTTCATAGGCTTTGCCGTCGACATACACGACATGATTGACTATCTTAACTGTCTGTCCTTCGGTTGCGATGACGCGTTTGATCCATGCTTGATTCGCATGGCGTCCAACATAGTCAGGCGCTTGAAATACGATGACATCTCCAACAGCGGGCTTACGCCAGCGCACAAAAAAGTCAGGATCCTTACTAAATGGCTTGGACAGGCCGTAATAATATTTGGCCACGAAGAGATGATCACCGACGAGGAGTGACGGTATCATCGAGCCTGATGGAATCTGATACGGTTCAATGACGAATTCGCGCAATACCAAGGCGCACAAAAGGCCAATGACCAGCGACGGCATGCCGTACAGAAAGCGCCAGCTCCGATCCAATTTGAAAACAACCTTGCTCGCATTGTCGAGTTTGTCATGCGCGTCTTTCAGCATGCGCTCATGCTCTGCCTGCACATTAGGCGGCGCATCCCATTGTTCACGGCATTTGCCGAGAGCGAGGGACGCCGACAAGATCGCGGCATCCAGATCGTCGAGCGGCTTTTGGCCAAGCTTTTGCCGCTTGCGTTTACTCTTCTTGATGGCGGATAAATGTTCATTCGATTCATGAACAAAGCGATCGAGCGCACGACAGCGACGGGCACGTTCGCGACTTCCGCCGGGAAAGAGCTCCTGATCGATAAGGCCGCCTACGTAGCCAGAAAAATAATAGACGAAGAAGATGGCCACAAAGAGTCCGAGAAGAATGTTGGCGCCTGAGCCACCGGGCGGAAAAAAGATATTCCAAAAAAAACCGGCAACAGCGAGCGCAATTATCCCCGCGACAATTTTTCCTTTGGTTAGGCCCTTAAACATGTTGGTCCACCTGCCATCACTCCCATCGGGGTGAGCTTAATCAATCTTTAATACTGACAAAAACGCTTCTTGCGGAACTTCTACCTTACCGATTTGGCGCATGCGCTTCTTGCCCGCCTTCTGTTTCTCGAGCAGCTTGCGCTTTCGGGTTATATCGCCGCCATAACATTTGGCGGTCACATCCTTCCGCAGAGCGGAAACCGTTTCACGGGCGATGATCTTTCCACCAATCGCCGCTTGTATTGCTACTTGAAACTGTTGACGTGGGATAATTTCTTTCATTTTTTCGCAGAGTGCTCTACCACGTCGCTGCGCCGTGTCGCGATGGATAATGATGGACAGGGCATCCACCGGATCACCATTGAGCAACACATCCACTTTAACCAATTTGGAATCACGGTAGGCATCGAATTCATAATCGAAGCTTGCGTAGCCTCGAGAAATGGTTTTGAGGCGATCGAAGAAGTCAAACACCACTTCGGCAAGTGGCAAGCGATACTCAACCACGACGTGACAATCGGAAACGTAGTTAAGACCGATTTGTTCACCGCGTCGATCGATGCAGAGTGTCATTAGAGCGCCAACATATTCATTGGGCGTGTGGATGGCAGCGCGAATATAAGGCTCTTGCAAGTGGTCGACAAAGGTCGGGTCGGGCATCTTCGTTGGATTATCGATGCGGATTTTCTCGCCAGAACGCAAATATGCTTCGTAAATAACTGTTGGCGCCGTCGTGATGAGCGTCAAATTAAATTCGCGCTCAAGGCGCTCTTGCACGATTTCCATATGCAAGAGACCCAAGAAGCCGCAGCGAAAGCCAAAGCCGAGTGCCTGCGACGTTTCTGGCTCAAACGTAAGAGCCGCATCGTTCAAAACGAGTTTGTAAAGCGCGTCGCGCAGGTTTTCATAGTCAGCGGTGTCGACGGGAAAGATACCCGCAAACACCATGGGCTTCACGTCCTTGAAGCCTGACAATGCCTGGGTGCACGGGTTTTCGAGCGACGTGATCGTATCGCCCACCTTCGCGTCGGTCACTACTTTAATGTTGGCGATGATGAAGCCCACGTCACCGGATTTAAGTTCAGTGACCTTCTTTGGATGCGGCGTAAAAACGCCGAGCTCAAGCACGTGAAATGATTTTTGATTATGCATGAGCTTAATGCCCTGCCCTGGTTTGATTGTGCCGTCGATCACGCGCACGAGCACCACGACCCCGCGGAAATTGTCAAACCACGAATCAAAGACAAGTGCGCGAAGCGGCTGATCGTCGTTATCGGGCGGCGCAGGAATGCGCGCAACCACCGCTTCAAGCACGTCCTCGATACCAAGACCGGTCTTGCCCGACGCAAGGATAGCATCGCTCGCATCGATGCCGATGACATCTTCGATCTCTTCCTTAGCGCGGGCAGGATCGGCGCTTGGCAAATCGATCTTGTTAATGACGGGAACGATTGCCAAATCATGCTCGAGCGCCATGTACACGTTTGCGAGCGTTTGCGCCTCGACGCCTTGACTTGCGTCGACCACCAACAGCACGCCTTCACATGCGCGCAATGAACGGCTCACCTCGTAGCCAAAGTCCACGTGGCCCGGCGTGTCGATAAGATTAAAAACATAGCGCTTGCCATCTTTCGCTTTGTACTCAAGGCGCACCGCTTGCGATTTGATGGTAATGCCCCGCTCACGCTCGAGTTCCATTTTGTCGAGGACTTGCTCTTTCATCTCGCGCGCTTCAAGTGCACCCGTTGTTTCCAAGATTCTATCGGCAAGCGTGCTCTTGCCGTGATCAATGTGCGCGATGATGGAAAAATTACGAATATTGTCGTGCAATTTACGCATGCGTAGTCCTAGTCTTTATCTTCAGCACTTAATTCCATTCGCTCTGGTGCTGAGACACCGAGAAAACTAAGGGCATTATTGATGGTTACTTTCAGCACCAACACCAAGCATAGACGAGCCATGGTCTTGTCGGCATCGTCGGAGATGACTCGTTCCGTGTGGCGATATTTGGTGAAATAGGAATGAAACGATTTAACCAAATCTTGGCAAAAATAAATCACGCGGTGTGGCTCGAGCGCAAGGGCTGCTTCGCGGACGACCTCGGCGAGTTCACT
>CAZRSD010000139.1:0-5179 GCA_964602645.1 uncultured Myxococcales bacterium | reverse complement strand
GTAACCGATGTGATGGTGGTGAATGAAGCCGCCAAAGGCAATGCCGTTGATTTCCCGACGCTCCAAGTATTGTATGATGCGCGTTTGCTCGACAATATGAAAGCAATAGGGCTCGCAGGGCAAGCAGCCGTTGGCGTGGGCCATGCTGCAGACCGCTTTGCAAATTACCTCGCTCGCCTCGACGCGAATGCAACCACGCTCGCAATATGGACAGACTTCTTCGCGAAGCTCGGTAATGCGCAAGCGACAGTTCAAGTGAATTTTGCTGATAATGCCGGCATAACACCGATGGCAGCTATGGTGGATGATGCGCGCGTTCCGCTCGGTGGTGGGGGCGATGGCGCTGAACGCCAAGATATCCTTGCTCTCATGGTTGAGCACGGTGATCAATCAACGGTTCGCAAGGCTGATAGCCAAGCAAAGCTTGATATTATGCTCGATGCGGTGTTGGCAAGAAATCATGCGATACTTGCTACGACCTTTGGCCATATCGATTTGACGACCCGGAGCGGTGATTTGATCGCGTGGGCAGGTGCGAACAACGTCGCGAATGTTGTGACAGCACGTGATGCCTTCGTTACCGATGTCATGATAGTGGACGAAGCGGCGAAAGGTCATGGCGTAACTGATATGGCGCTCCTGAAATTCTTCTACGACTCAAAAGTCAAGGACCAACCAACGGCGTTGAGCTTGTCCACAGCTTTGCCGACCGTGGGCGGTAATAAACGATTTGCCCACTATCTTGCTGAGCTTCCAGCGACGGCGGAAACCCATGCGCTGTGGATGTCCTATTTGGGACACCTCGGCAATCAAGCAGCTGCCAAGCTTAATGAGAAAGGTCTGCTTCCAGCCTCGGCATTTGAATTGATGCTCGATAATCCGCGCGCAATGGCTATGCATGATGGCGCGGGTAAGCGTCAAAAGATCTTGGCGTTGATGGCAAATTTAGGTGGTCAACTTGTCGTTCAGGCTGCAGATAGCACCGCTCGCATGACGACCCTGCTCGACGCTATTGCAGCGAAAGACAATGCAAACCTTGGAGCAGCTATTGGTCACGTTGATGTGGGAACGCGCAGAGCAGACTTGAGAAACTGGGCGCTCGCAAATGCTATGGCTCCCGGTGTTGCCGTAGCGGCGGCAAGCTTTGTCACCGCAGACATGGTGGTCAACGAAGCAGCCAAGGGTGCAACAACCAACATTGCGCACCTGGACTTCTTGTACCGCGCTTATGTGGCGACCCCCAATCAGTGGAAGACGTTGTCGACCACGGCAGCAACCGTTGGTGGTGATCCCGCCGATCGCTTCTCAAACTATCTTGCACGTCTTCCTGCCAATAATCTGACCGAGCCGATGTGGCGAGACTTCTTGGATAACCTTGTGAACGTCGATGCGACTTCGGAAGTAAATCGCCCAGACAATGTTGGTAATACGCCTTTTATGGCGATGGTTGCCGATGGACGTGCACCGGCTTTTGGTGCCGATGGTGCCGAGCGAGAAGACGTCTTGACCTTGACGGTACGCAAAGCCGACAATAAAACCAAACTCGATCGTATGCTCGATGCGGTGTTGGCAAAAGACCATGCAGCGCTAGCCGGTATTCTCGCCGATGTTAAAATGTCTACGCGCGGTCCCGACCTTGCCGCATGGGCGTTTACTAATAGAGCTAATCTGAATGCTCTCGCCGCCGCACGAGGCGTTATCACCTATGAGCAAATTGTCGACGAAGCAGAGAAGGGTGCTGCTACTGCCGACATCACATATCTGAAAAATATGTACGATGTGAAGGTCGCAGGCAAGATGGAGGCTGACTTGCTCAAAGCTCAAGCGCCAAAGTCGGCGGTCGCAACGCGTTTTGCGCAATTCTTGGCGATACTGCCAGCAACAGCAGATACGCTTGCGATATGGACTCACTACTTAGCGCAGGTAACAAACCCCGCTGACGAAGTTAATTCGGGTCATGGTGGCGGTCACACACCGTTTGACTTGATGGTTGCTGATGTTCGCGCCGCTGCTCTTGCCGATCAAGCAAACGATAGGCAAGCAATCTTGACCTTGATGGTAAAGACTGGCGGCAAAGATACGGTACGTGCAGCAAATAGCAAAACCCAGCTCGATCGCATGCTCGATGCGGTGTTGGCTGTTGATCATGCAGCGCTCGGCACGGCATTCGGTCATGTCAAAATGTCGGCGCGTGGCGACGACCTCTATGCTTGGTTTGATACGAATAAAGGCAACCCCCAGGCTCTTGGCGCAGCGCGCACGTTTATCGGTTACGATAAGATTGTCGATGAAGTTGAAAAAGGTGTTGGTGCTGACATCACTCGCTTGAAGCGAATGTATGACCTGAAAGTAGCGGGTACCGCTGAGGCTGATTTACTCAAAGTGCAACCGCCAACATCAGGTGCGGCACAACGATTCCCTCAATTCTTGGCAGCGCTTCCTGCCAATGCAGCTACGCTCGCGATATGGACGCACTTCATTGCCAATGTCACCAATCCGGCAAACGAAATCAATTTGGGCCATGGAGCAACGCCAACGCCATTCCAAGTGATGGTTGCTGATGGTCGCGTTGGTGACCAAGCGTCTGAACTCAATTCGATTTTGTCATTGATGGCAACCACTGGTGGTCAAGTCACGGTTCGCTCAGTGGCGTCGAAGACTGAATCGGATCGTATGCTCAGCGCTGTGCTTGATAAGAATAGTGCGGCACTCGGGGCTGTGTTCGGTCATGTTGATTTGACGGTACGCGGTGGTGATTTGAATGCGTGGGCTTTGGCGAATGCAGGTCTACAAGTAGCGCTTGCTCTCGGTGCTATCGCTAGCGACGAAAAAGTTGTTAACGAAGCAGCGAAAGGTCCTGGTGTTACTGATATTGACACGCTCGATCTTATGTATCGCGCTTTTGTGACCGATCAAATTACGGCTAATCAGTTGGCAGCTAAACAAACAACAGTTGGCGGAAATGCTGCCGACCGCTTCGTTAACTATCTCTCTCGGCTTCCGGCCAATGCAAAGACGTTGGCGATTTGGAGTCACTTCTTGACCACGATAGGTGCTGGCGCCAATGCAGAGGGGCAAGTAAAATTTGTTGGTGCTGGTATAACGCCGATGGCTGAAATGGTTGCGACGGGACGTGTCGTCGCAGGAGAAAGCGCGGCCGAGCTTCAAGAAGTGTTGGCACTGTTAGCCGTTAACGCTGATCAAGCGACCATCCGCGCCGTGATTAATCCAGCTGAATTCAACAGTCTCTTCGACGCTGTGTATGCGAAAAAGCCTGGTCAACTTGGTGCAGTGCTTGCGCATGTTGATGCGGGTGCACTCCGTGACGAACTCTTGGCGTGGGGCACATCAAAGAGAGCTGAAGCTGGCGTTAGAAATGCCATTGGCGCGCTTGTGGGCTTTATTACGCCGCAACAGATTGTCGACGAAGCAGCGAAAGGCGCTGGTGTGACAAACCTTGCGTTGCTCGATTTCATGTATCGCACGTATGTTGCGGGTCAACCTGCTGCAGCAACGCTGGCAGGGACGGCGGCAACCGTAGTTACCCTTGATCTCTTTGCGAATTACTTGGCGCAACTTCCGGCGACGGCAGATACGTTTGGGATTTGGAGTCACTTCTTTGGCATGTTGGAACTCAATCTTGCACAAGATGTGATCGACCAAATCAATCTCGCAGGTGCAGGAACAACGCCGATCAAATTCATGATAGGCAACCGCGCAGGGATTGCTGGCGATAATGCCGACGAGCTCAACAAGATAATTGCATTAATGGTCGAGAAGGGTGATGGCGCATCTATTCGCGAAGCCGATACCAAGGACAAACTTGCGAAGATGCTCGATGCAGTGCTTGCAAAAGGTACTTTGGCAGCCATGCAAAAGGTATTCGCCGAAGTTAACAACGCTAATGTCGCGTGGCTTGGCAAATGGGCGGCGCGCAATGTTGACGGCGATGTCGAGGGTACGGCGGTTTCGGCTATTTTCAATGCCGAGCATGATGATCCACGTCGAAACGGCGGTGACATGAGACTCGAAATGAGAGTTGCGCTCTTCAAAGAGGCATACAAATTTGGGTTTGCGGAGGAAGGCCGTTTGAATGGTATCAATGCGGCTAACCAAGCTAAAGCAGGTACTATGCAAGTTGCAGCAGTGCTTAGTAACGGCTTCTTGGACGAAGCAACCGTTAAACTTAACACCTACAATCTCTTCTTACCTGGTGGTGTAGCTAACGCTGCAAATCAAGCGACCTTGTTTTACGCAGTCCTCGCGCAAGCAAAGGCAGACATTGGCGGCGCTCTTACCCGAGCAATAGTCGACAATGACGGCAACGCTGGCGGATTTGCTGCTGCGCTCAAAGCGAGATTCGTTAGCGGCAATCCCGTCAGCGACTGGCGCGCTTACACGAATAACAACAACAACCTGGGAACAAATCAAAGGACTAGAAGTAATTTGATTCAAGGACCGGGCGTTAGCCAGAACTTGGCGAAGACTTGGGTCCGTCATTAATAAGATGAGCTCGACCTGACCAAGGCATCCTGGCACGTCCAGGGTGCTTTTTTTGCTTCAGGAATTAAAAAGGAGTCGTGCGCTGGTGCGAAAAGCCAAGACATTCGCCGCAATCTGATCTCCTTTTTTTGTTTTTGTAGATAGTATTCGCCCAGAAAAACCCTCCACAATTTCAACCACAAACCCGTCGCCACGGAATAAATCCACCCCCGCGTGTTGCCAACCCGATCGTACCCCGACAGGGCCCAAATTGATACGTTCACACCATAGGGACGATAGTGTGGTTAGCCCCACCCGAAATAAGGGCACGATTTTTGGATTAATGGGTGAATGACATGAGAAAAAATATTTTCGGTTTAAGACTAGTTTGCACGATGGTAGGCGCACTGTCGCTGATGTTTGCGACGGGTTGTGACAAAGGCAAGAAGAGCGAGGACGACATAGTTCGTGAATCGCAAGTTGAAGCGGATGTCAACGAAGTCTTTAAACTCGCGAAAGAATACGGTGGCGGTGCTGGCGGTGCTGCGGCATTGAAGACTGCATTCGACAAACTCGAAGATGCGGGCCTTAAGAAGCTTGCAGCAAAAGAAGATAGCGATCACAACTTCGTGCACTATCTTGCAATGGGTGTGGCTACGCCCGAGACTGCGGCCGTTCTCGAGAAGTATCTGGATAG
>CAZRSD010000138.1:0-5284 GCA_964602645.1 uncultured Myxococcales bacterium | reverse complement strand
ATGCGTGCCCGAAAGCATGGCGGCAGCATGCGCGCCGAGACTTGCGAAATCTCGTTCTGCGGGATTCTTAATGCCGCTTATTGGGAAGAGAAATGATTTACGACTAAGGCCAAGGAGATTGGCCGTTTCTAATTCGTGGAGGCGGTGCATGTTGTTGATGATCGTCAATGAGTCGGCAAGCCCTTTGCCAAAGCCAACGCCCGGATCGACGATGATCGAGGCAGTCTTCACGCCAACACTATTGAGCACCTCAATGCGCCGACGAAAGAACGACAGCACAGCGTCCATGACGTCGCAGTAGACGACGCTATTTCCTGCATCAACACCCGATGGACCGCCGCCATTATGCATGAGCACGACGGCACAGGCCTTGGTCATAACGCATGGCATCGCATGATCATGAAGCCCTGCCGATTGATCATTTATCCAAGAAGCTCCCTCATTGAGGGCCGCCTGCGCCACACTCGCACGCATGGTGTCAACGGCAATACGCCGATGCCCGCGGCGGACCAGTTCTCGTATCACAGGAAGCACCCGCGCGATTTCTTCGCCTTCCGATATTCGCTCTGTCAGCGAAAGATGCGGCGATGTCGCAACACCACCAATATCGACGACATCAGCTCCCTCGGCAAACAAACGCTCCGCGTGCGCCACCGCATGATCACGCTCAAGGAAAGCGCCCCCGTCGGAGAAACTATCGGGCGTTACATTTACCACACCCATTACGTAGAGCCGGTTTTCGGCGAAGGTGGCATCACCACAACGAAGATTGATTGCACCCTTTGTCATGTGGCTCACCCGAAAAATCGTTTATCAATAACATGTACGAGATGTGAATGCACTTGTGACACGCTGCCCTGTCCGTCAACTAATACCGTCGTGAATGGCTCATCTTGCGCAAAGTGCACGTAACGCGAACGAATTTTCGCAAGCGTCTGTGGCGCTTCATAGAATTCCTTGACGGATACCCGCTGTGACAGGCGCTCGATCGCGAGATTCGCATCCACGTCGAGAACGAGTGTAAGATCGGGTTTGATGGCGTAGCGGTTGATTTCCTTCACAAACGACGTGGGCAAATGCAAGCCCTGATAGACGAGGCTTGAGAGCACGAAACGATCGAGAATCACGATATCACCACGAGATAGCGCGGGAAGTATCGTCGTGTGAATGTGTTGCATGCGATCGGCCGCAAAGCACAAAGCGAGCGACGCTAAAAGCTCACTACAATTTTCGATGGGCGACGACAACATACGGCGGATTTCTTGGCCGATCGCTGATTTCGTTGGTTCGGCACCAAGCGTCACGCTGAAGCCGCGCTGTTCAAAATGGCTCACCAGCAGTCGCGACTGCGTCGTGGTGCCCGCACCATCCATACCTTCGATTACAATGAATTTGCCCGCCATGCTCATGATCCTATTAGGGTGTTGGCTTATCCTTAACGTAATGGCGGCAAAAAGAAACGGGCGACTCACCCACCGGTAATGCCCAATTTCGTTTCGACTTCTTGCAAGGCGGCCTTTGCCTCGTCGCGCACCACAGGATCGTCATGACCGTAGGCCATCACGAGTAACCATTCAGCGGCTTCCTTCGAGGCTATTTTACGCGCGGCAATGATCGCTTGGCGACGCAGAATGGGTGGCTTGCGCTCAACAAAATTGATGATGGCGGTCATGCCAGGCACCGATTGCAAATCGCCGAGTGCCACAATGCAAGAATTGCCGATGCTCAAGCTATCGGTTTGCTCGAGTAGCTTAATCAACAATGGCTCAGCGCGCTTCTCGTGCATCTCGCTCAAGACCGTAACCGCATTAATGAGCTCGCCGGGTCCAAGATTTTCGCCGCTGGTCGATTGTTCGAGTTTCTTCAAATATTCGTTGCTGTCCTCGCGCGCGCCCGTTCTCAGCTGATAGAGGTTTTGCAATACTTTTATGACACTTGACGACACTTCAGAGCCACTGATGCGTCCATCTTCTATCTTGATGTCGGCGAAGGCTTTGGTCGACGAGCCAAGATTTTCGTTGTCCTTGCTGAGTGCAGCCGCCAGCAGTATCGATGAGTTGGAATTAAGTTCCGCGGGCAAAATGAGCGATAGATTTAACACTTCACCATCGCTGCGATTGGCATCAAAGTGGAAATTTGCATCCTTCTCAAGGACCAACTTGACCAAATCCGAAAATTTCTCGCGATCAAGCTTTTGCGAAAAGCCAGATACCGACGTGGGCATCTCCAGGAGCACACTGCGCACCACAATTTGGCGACGCTGACAGTTGCAATCGGTAAGCGTCAACGAAAGGAGCAGCGCAATAAACAGAGCTTTGCGTGCAACGAATTGTTCAACCAGAATAACCATTGGGATAATCACCATTCCGACAACATGCTAGTTACCCATCGCACTCATAGCGACGAGTTTTGAAGGAAATCGCTTGTTCAATACCTTTTCCATATGCCGAGATGTTGCGCAGAGCTTTTCGACCGAAATGCCGGTGGAAACCCCCATGCTCTCAAGCATATGAACGAGATCTTCTGTCGCCACGTTGCCACTTGCGCCTTTTGCGTAAGGGCAGCCACCTAAACCACCGGCCGCGGCATCAAATGAAACTACTCCCATGCATAGGGCAACCATAATATTTGCCAAGGCCATCCCTCGCGTATCGTGCATGTGCAAGGCGATGCGATCACGCGGTATCGCGCTCATCACGTCGCGAAGCACCTCTGCCGTTAAGCGCGGTGACGCACACCCAATGGTATCGCTCAAGGCGACCTCGTAGGCACCGAGGTCTAAGAGCTGCGTCGCTAAATCGATGACGGCGGCTTTAGAAACTGCCCCTTCGTAAGGGCAGCCAAAGGCGCAGGAAATGTAGGCACGAAACGGGCGCCCGTCATCACGCGCGCGCTTCGATACTTCAAGATAGCGCTCCATGACCTTCGCCGTCGAGCCATTCAGGTTTTTTTCGTTGTGGCTGTTGGTGGCCGCAACCACGATAGAGACTTCGTCGATGCGCGCACTCGCAGCGCGCTCATAGCCGCGGACATTGGGCACGAGGGCCGCATAACGCACGCCCTCTACGCGCTCGATGCCACGAGCTACTTCCATTTGATCGGCAAGTGGCGGTATCCACGCAGGGCTCACGAATGACGTCACTTCAATGCGTGTCACCCCTGACGCGACGAGGCTCTCGATAAACGAGATCTTATTCGGTGTGTCCACCAAGGTGGTTTCATTTTGCAGACCGTCACGCGGCCCCACTTCCATGATGCGCACGCTCTTCGGAAGATTGTCGAGATACGCTTCAAATGACATGAACAACACCCGAATAGATAAAAATGCGAAGACTACCTTTCACAGTTTGACATGAATCCTCGTGGTAAATCCAAATGACATCACCGATTACGATGCAAATTCTTTAAGCACTCGCGTCCCTATCACGAGACGCTGAATCTCGCTCGTGCCTTCGTAGATCTCCGTGATGCGCGCATCACGATAATGGCGCTCAACGGGATATTCCGTCACATAGCCATTACCACCAAATACCTGTATCGCTTGATGCGCCACAAAGGTTGCAGTCTCCGACGCCATCAGTTTGGCCATCGCGCCCTCTTTGGTAAAGTCTTGGTAGTGGTCCTTAAGCACAGCAGCGCGATGCGTGAGCAAGCGCGCTGCATCAAGGCGCATGGCCATCTCAGCGAATTTGTTTTGTATCGACGGCATTTCAGCGAGTATCTTGCCAAAGGCTCTGCGTTCGTTGGCATATTTCGCCGCAGCTTCCATCGCAGCTCTGCCAATGCCAAGCGCTTGCGCCGCAATTCCTATGCGCCCACCGTTGAGAACCGACATGGCAATGCGAAAACCATCGCCAATGTCACCGAGAAGATTCTTCGCCGGCACGCGACAATCTTCGAAGATAAGGTTGCACGTCGATGTCGCCTTGATGCCGAGCTTATCTTCTTTTTTGCCCAGGCTAAGCCCTTCGCTTGGCATATCTACTAACAAGGCGATCACGCCTTTGTGACGCAGGCTGGCATCAACGGTGGCAAACACGATCGCCGCATGAGCCTCGTAGCCATTGGTTATCCACGCCTTCGTGCCGTTGAGCACAAAGTGATCGCCATCGCGCCGTGCCGTCGTCAACATTGCCGCCGCATCGGAGCCATTGCCAGGCTCACTGAGCGCAAAGCAGCCGAGTTTGGTGCCAGCCGCGAACGGTGTGAGAAATTTGTTCTTTTGCTCTTCGCTGCCGTATTTCAAAATCGGATCGCAAAAGAGGGAATTGTTAACGCTCATGATCACGCCGCAGGATGCGCAACCCGCGCTAATTTCTTCCATGGCGATAACATACGAAAGCGTATCGAGCCCCGCACCACCATACTCGTCGGGGATAAATACGCCCATGAGGCCAAGACTCCCGAGCTCTTCGATTTCGGCTTTGGGATAAAGGTGCTGCTGATCAAAATCGCGCGCTTTCGGCGAAAGTTTGCGCGCAGCAAACTGCCGGCAGGTCTTACGCAGCATCTCATGGGTTTCCTTCATAAACATGTGCATGGTTCTACCCTCATAGTCCATTCATCAGGGGGGTGCCGTGTGATCATGCTCCCTCAAACGAGGCTGCCCGCTTTTCCAAAAATGCATTGATGCCTTCGGTGTGATCACGCGACGCAAACACTAAGCCGAATGCCGCGCGCTCCAAAACATTAACGGTGGGGACGGATGCATGTTCTGCTTCACCGAGGAGCTTTTTAGCGAGGCCTACCGCATAGGGGCCGCGTTCACTAATTTTTTCGGCCAGATTTTTCGCCGCTTCCAAAACTTCGCCTTCGCCGACGACGCGATTGCATAAACCGATACGGAGCGCTTCAGAGGCGTTGATTTGTCCACCCGAAAAAATCATCTCTTTCGCGTACGCAACACCGACGCGTTTCGATAGCCGCGCGATGCCACCGAAGCCCGGTATCAACCCAAGCTTGGTTTCCACAAGGCCAAATGATGCATTTTCCGACGCGTAGACAAAATCACATGCAAGGGCAAGCTCGAGCCCACCCCCGAGCGCGTAACCGTTAACGGCAGCTATTACCGGAATGCTTAAGTTAGCAATACGATCCATGACGCGATGACCGAGGCTTGAAAAATATTCCGCATCGACGGGTGACAGATTTTTCAGCTCGCTAATATCAGCACCCGAAATAAAGCTCTTTTCACCGGCACCCGTCAACACAACGCAGCGTATTTCACGATGTTGATCGAGCTCCGTGAAAACCTTTTCAAGCTCGAGGAGCACCCGCTTATTGA
>CAZRSD010000137.1:0-5316 GCA_964602645.1 uncultured Myxococcales bacterium | reverse complement strand
GAGAATCGATACGAGATCGATGCCACTGTGGCCGATCAAAATATCGCTATGCAAAGACGATGCGGCGATTAACAAAACGTACAGCAGGGTGAGCAAAACGATGCCCACCAGCGAGCCTTTGAGGATGGTCGTGATCATCGCGCGTCGCTCGGGAAACGATGACTTGAGCAACAATATCAGCGAGCTTGAAAAGAATAGCGACGACAACAAATCTTGCGTGTTATAGCCTTCAAAGAGGCTGTTTATAAAGAGCTCACCATTCGATGCGGTTGGTTGGTCGACCTCGCCGTGAATAAACGCGGAGGTAACCATAATCGCAACCGAGAAGATCAAAAGCGGTGTGAGGATGCGGCCGAGAACGTCGAGCAAGTGGCTTCGATCGTTGACCAAATAACCCACGAAGCCCAAGAAGAGTGCACCAAAGAGCCATAGCGGTGGCATAGGAATGAAGGTTTTGAGTGATGCATGCGCGAGCACGACGCAGCGCGGACCTGCACCAAAAGGGATGAAGGACAACAAGATCACAAAGATCAACGCGAGTGAAATGCGCTCGCGAAACATGCGCGCGAAGATGCGCTCGTATGACCCTTCGGCAAAAGCGATGGCGACAATACCGAGACATGGGACCAAAACTGCGCTTAAGATAAAGCCAAACGCGCTCACCATAAACGCCGAGCCCGCGTCGCGACCAAGCATAAGGGGATAGATGAGATTTCCCGACCCAAAGAACATGGAAAAAAGGGCAAGACCAACCAGGAAATAGCTTGGTTTCTTGTCAGTCATAATGATCCCCGTCACAAATGCTTTAAAAGTCTATTTTGTGAAATTCTTCAAAAATGAGAAATTAAAGCTGCAAAAAAACCGGTCATCGAGAACCGGTTCCTTCTGTTACATAATCACTAAATCACGTTCAACAAAAGCCGGTTCGTGCACACGCCGCGTGTGCCAAGAGCGCTTTTGCCGCAAGCAATTTAACACGAGAAATTTTCATAGCCACTCAATGATGCTTGAGCCGCCGGTGTTGTCAATGGCGCATTGCGCGTTCTTGCGTTGTGTTAATCGAGCTTTCCGCGCAATTCGTTGCGATTTATCCACAAATAGCGAATCACGAGCAGGAAGAGCGCGGGATAAATTACCTTCATGGCAGGGGAAATGATCGCCATGATACCGCCAAAATCGAGGAGAGACATAACCCAAACAATGGCGAGGGTGAACAAAAGCGCGTGCGTGTTGTTTTCTTTACGAAAGATGTGGTGATTGAGAAAGTCAGCAAAGACTACAACTAAAGCGATTTCCGTCGTCAAACAGGCCAAAGAAACAGCGACCGATGAAATGCCCCCAAGCGTGCTGCCGAGCGCGATATGCGCAAGCGTAGAGACCAAGATTTCGCCCGACAAACCACGAAGATGCTCGGCATGCACAGCGCTTGCTGCCATGAGCGACGTATAGAGGATAGTGAGCAAGACAACGGCGATGAGCCCACCGTGCCACGTCTTTCTCAAGGCAAGTTTTTGGTTGTGCATCTCAAGGTTGAGCATGCCGACCAATGCCGATGAGAAGAAGACGGCAGCGATCAAGTCCTGTGTGTAATAGCCATCGAGCATGCTGTCGAAGAAGACCTTTGCGGGATCGCTCGATGACACATTGATTTCACCATGAAAGAACGACGTGACGACGATCGCGAAAATAGAAAGCAAGAGCGCAGGCGTGAGCAGCTTTCCTAAAATGGTGATGATCTTAGTGCGGGTTTTTACGCATGCGTACACGAGAACCAAAAATATGGGGGAAAAGAGCCAGACTGGTGGCGTAAGGGTCAAATAGGTGTTGACCGATGCATGCGCCAGCACGACACAGCGAGGTCCAGAACCCAGGGGTATCCAAAAAATTAGAATGATCAAAAAAAACCATCGCGAATGGCGATCGGGCAATAGTCCCGCAAAGAGTCGTTCGTAATTGCCGCGCGCAGGGATCATGACCAAAATACCGAGGGTGGGCAGGAGCACGGCGGTGACAACAAATCCTAGCGCACTCACAAAGAAGTGATTTTCGTATTGAGCGCCTAATATAAGTGGAAATATCAAATTGCCTGAACCAAAGAACATCGAGAAGAAGGCGAGGCCAACTACCAACGTACTAGGAGATTTTTGGGCTATCATAAGGACCCTCATTAAAAAAAGCGCCAAAAAAAATCCCGGTCTTGGACCGGGAAGTTTTTTCGGCGATTATGAACCCTTTACCTAAAAAACACCCAGCCATGCCTCATGGTGGTCGTGGTAGTGGTGCAGTTTCCGGCAAAAGCAAATTTCATAAGAGGCATGCTAGCCCGCAAAACCGGAATGTCAATCATGCGTGCGTGGATA
This sequence comes from uncultured Myxococcales bacterium, assembly GCA_964602645.1. Lineage (GTDB taxonomy): Bacteria > Myxococcota > UBA727 > UBA727 > JABDBI01. The sequence goes on along the minus strand of CAZRSD010000137.1, from coordinate 2,956 downwards.
AATAGCTGCCCGCCTCATTTGATCTGCACCTTATACGCCATGTGCTGCGTGAGAGCACGCGATGGCGCGCTCTGCAGGATTCGAACCTGCGACCCTCGGCTTAGAAGGCCGATGCTCTATCCACTGAGCTAAGAGCGCAAAAAAAATGGTCGGGGTGGCAGGATTCGAACCTACGACTTCCTGCTCCCAAAGCAGGCGCTCTACCAAGCTGAGCTACACCCCGAAAACGTAGATTTTATGACGCAAAAAGCGACGATAAGCAAGACGCCGAGACCAAAAAAATGAGAGTGTTCACCAAACAGCGACAAAATATACCATCATTGTCATGTAAGCGAACGCTGGCATGACATGGATTATGCCTTTTGCGATAGCAAGAGCCGTTGCTTGCCCAAATTTAATTGCTCCTGCTTTTCTACTATATCAGAAAGTTCCTTCTTGTGAGTAGCGACGACATCTTCTGGTGCGTTCGCAACGAAGGCCCGATTCGCGAGACGCTTTTCTAAACCTTCGCGTTGCTTGTCCAGCTTTTCAATCGCATTGTTGAGGCGCTGAATTTCTTTGTCGACGTCAATCAGACCCGCGAGTAGGATGACCGCATCGACCGAACTGCTCGAGTTCATGACGCTCAGCTCTTTGACCTCGGCTTGACCGCGAAGGAAGATCTCAATGCTCGATGTTCGGGATAGGTGAGCAATCAAGCTGGTATTGCTCGACAACAAGGCACGGATTGGCTCGTCTTTGACGAATAATTTCACCGGCACGGCGAGGTTTGCCGGCAGATCAGACGATTGGCGACCATTTTTGATCATGGTGCTCACGTCGAAAATCAAGCGAACAGCCTCTTCCGCGTCGCTATTTTCGAGCGATGAGTCGAAAGTGGGGAATGGCGCAACCGCACAATAATCAATTTTCTGTGCGGCATGACGGGCTTTCATGGGCAGGGTTTGCCAAATTTCTTCGCTGATGAAGGGGCAAAAAGGGTGCAAAAGACGCATGCTCGCGTCGAGCAAATGAATCAGCACACTCTTCGTGACCTTTTGTTGTTCACTGTCGTCGACTCTGAACGATACCTTGGCGCATTCGATGTATTGGTCGCAATATTCGCTCCAGAAGAAGTGGTAGAGCGTATCGGTCGCGTCGCTAAATCGGTATTCGGTGATGCAGGTGTCGACGGTTTTTATCGTGCGATTGAGGCAAGATAGTATGTAGCGATCTGTTGTCGAGAGTTTGCTGCGAATATCTTTTAATGGCAAAACTTCGCTTTCTTCGATATTCATCAAGCAAAAGCGCGTGGCATTCCACACCTTGTTGAGAAAAGATCGATACCCGACAACGCGCGGAATAGAAAACTTCACGTCGCGCCCTTGCCCGGAAAACATGGCAAGGCTGAGCCGCAAGCCATCAGCGCCGGCGCTTGGAATACCGTCGGGGAAGTCCTTCTTGATGCCTTCGAGAACCTTGGGCAAGTGACTTTCTGGGACCGGATAGGTTTTTACCTTCGCGATCAACTCATCGAGCGTTATGCCCTCGATCACGTCGATTGGATCAATGGCGTTACCCAATGACTTCGACATCTTGCGGCCATGCGCGTCGCGCACCATGGCGTGAAGATAGATATCTTTGAACGGTGGCGTACCCATGAAATGAATACCAAACATCATCATACGGGCAACCCAAAAGAACAGAATATCAAAGCCCGTCTCGAGCACAGCACCAGGATAGTAACGGGCAAGATCCGGCGTTTGATCGGGCCAGCCGAGCGTTCCAAATGGCCACAGACCTGACGAGAACCAGGTGTCGAGCACGTCGTCCTCTTGGATATAGTTGTGAGTGTCGGCCGGTGCTTCAATAAATGCGTGCGAAAACGAGCGAATGGTTTCTTCGCTGAGTTCATCGAGCGCGAGGCGCAAAACAAACGCCATGTCTTTGCCGTCGACAAGCGCTTGATAGCTTGCCGAGTTGCCAAGTTTTCCTTGCTCGGTCACCGCCTTCTTCATCGTTTCAAGATGATAAAAGATCGGAATGCGATGGCCCCACCAAAGCTGGCGGCTGATGCACCAATCTTGAATATTGAGCAGAAAATGATCCCAGATCTTTTTAAAGGACGCAGGGACGATGCGTACTTCACCGCTTTCGACGGCATCATACGCCTTTTTCGCGAGCGGTTTTGTGTTCACGAAATACTGACGGCTGAGCATGGGCTCAATGTCTGCAGCAGATCGTTGTGACACAGCGACGGCGTGGCGAATCATTTCCGTCTTGCGTGCAAGGCCAAGTTCATCGAGACGCTTTTTGATGAGGCTGCGTGCCTTAAAGCGATCGAGGCCAGCAAATTCGCCGCCATTGTCATTGATGGTTGCATCCAACGTGAAAATGGTGATGAAGGGCAGCTTGTGGCGATCGCCCATTTGAAAGTCGTTAGGATCATGCGCTGGCGTGATCTTGACAGCCCCTGACCCAAATGTCGCGTCGACATAATCATCGCCAATGATCGGCAATGGGCGATCAGGGAAAAACGGATGGCGAAGTTCTTGGCCGATCAGGTCTTTGTAACGCTTGTCCTCAGGATTCACCGCAACAGCCGTATCGCCGAGCATTGTTTCAGGGCGCGTCGTCGCGACCACAATTTCTTTGGCGGGATCATTTTTTAGGCGATAGGCAAAATAGAACAGCTCGCCATCACGCTCGACATGGTCAACTTCTTCATTGCTGAGCGCTGTTTTTGTCGTCGGATCCCACGATACAAGACGTTCTTTGCGGAAGATCAATCCTTCTTCCCAAAGGCGCACAAACGCCGTGTTGACGGCGTAGCAAAAATGTTTGTCCATGGTGAAACACAAGCGATCCCAATCGGCAGATGCTCCCATGAGTTTGAGCTGCTCGATGATGCGTTCACCGTGCTTGTCTTTCCATGTAAAGACATGTTCAAGAAATTTTACACGACCGAGATCGCGGC
>CAZRSD010000136.1:0-5350 GCA_964602645.1 uncultured Myxococcales bacterium | reverse complement strand
CATCAGGCCATATCCTAGGTATTGTATGACTGCCTACTTTTTGGGATTGCGCCCGCCATGAGGTACTACCTAATTTCGTTCTCAGTACTGCGGGGCATCACAATATTTGTCATTCGCAAATCTTTATCCGATACTATGATTACCTTCATACATAGCGGATTCCTTGATGATTAAACAAAAATCCCTTATCGGCATGGAATTGGATTTCAGCGTCCGGATTATCGAGGCGAGTCATCTCAATCGGCTCAATCAAGCGCTAACCTCACCACAACCGCCGACGACGATCAAAGTTCCGGATTCAACCAAGCCTGAAGGCTATCATCACTATCCCCCCTTTCTTCTCGGCAACCTGATTAATCTGCCGATGGTTTATAAGACCCTTGGTCTAAATATCAACCATGTGCTCTTAAGTCGTGAGTCGCTTATTTGTCATCATACTTTTAAGATAGGTGACACGGTTGGCATCCGTACCTTTTTGAAGGATGCTTATGAACAACAGGCTTCAAGCAATCCTATCGGTTTTGTAATTTTAGAAAGCACCGGGACGATAAAAGACGATTTAGCATTTTATGTTGAACGGGTGGTTGCCGTGCGAGGCGGCTTCCAAAGAGGGCGGGCACAATGAAACGATATTGGGACCAAGTCGAAATCGGCGACATGTTGATACCCTTCTCCAAGGCTCCCATTTCACGCTTACAGATAGCGCAGTTTGCTGCAGCATCGGATGAGTTTTCGCCGCTCAATCTCGACGACGAATTCGCCAAGAATGCGGGCTTCGGCAGTGTCTATGCGCCAGGCCTCATGTCGTTAGGCTTTGTTGAAGAGGCGCTCCGATCTTTTGGCACCAACATACGAATACTCTCGCTGAGCGGCACGTTTCAGCGCCTTATCTGGCCGGGCGATTCATTGACGTCAAAAGGCCTACTCGTTCGTCGTTATCAAAAGAACGATGAACATCGCATCGAATTTAGTCTGTGGTGTGAAAACCAGAATAGCGACGTTGTCATGCGTGGGTCGTCGGTATGCATTTTGTTCAGGAACGCGGAGCATGAGACCCGCAGCAAAATGCCTGCGCCACCGATTTCCAAAGCCACCCACGTTGCGCTTACGGATCGCTGCGCACATTTAATGGGCGGTGCGAATACCAAGGCTGCCGAGAAAACGAGTTATAAAGAACTCGTTTAATCGGTCATTGAAAGACCAACAAGATTTTTATACATCGGCAAAGAACCAGACTTTTGGGAAGGCTATGAGCCTCTTTGCCACTTTTGCTGAAATAGAAGCGCAACGCGTCGCGGCAGCCATGTGCACCGTGGTAAGTGCGAGCGGGTCAACGCCGCGCAAGCCAGGCACCAAAATGATCGTCATCGACGATCACACGCACTATGGCTCCATCAAGGGTACGATAGGCGGAGGCGCCGTTGAGCATCATGTGCGGGCATGCGCCATCGACGCCATTCGCCAAAAACGTGCGGCGCTCATCACGACGTCGCTGCGCAATGAACTTGGTATGTGTTGCGGAGGGGAAATGACGGTGTTTATTGAACCGCTCGTGGCAAAGCCACCTTTGCTCTGTTTTGGCGCAGGTCACATTGCGCAAGCGCTCTGCCCCCTCGCCGCATCACTTGGCTTTGATGTCATCGTCGTTGATGAACGCCAAGAACTTTTACGCCTTCCCGCTTTCACCAAAGCGAAATGCCGACAGAACGACTCGTCAATCTTTTCTATCAAGGATATGCCTTTTGGGGAGGATACATTTGTCGTCGTTGCGACCCATGATCACGAGTTGGATCAGCGCGTTGTCGAGAGCATTCTGCCCGAGCGCTATCATTATGCGGCCCTCGTTGGCTCAAAACGCAAAGCAGAAATGACGAGAAAACGTCTGCGCGCCAAAGGCTTTGCCGAGAGCACCATTGCACAAATCCGCTGCCCGGCGGGGCTGTCGATCAATGCCACCACACCCGAAGAGATTGCGCTTTCAATCGCGGCGGAAATGATACAGGTGAAGAATCATGGCGCACAATTTCGCAGCACTCATCGCGGCCGCGGGCTCAAGCTCGCGCATGGGCAGCCATAAGGCGCTCATGCGCATCGGCACAACAACGGCATTGGCGGCGTCCGTCAAGCACCTTCGGGCTCTCGTCAACGCAGAGCTTTATGTCACGCTACCACCGAGCCTCATCATGGTGCTCGACGACGAACCCACCGCTATGATAAAGTGCATAGGCAATCGCTATACCGCTTGCGGCTATTTTGGATCGATTAAAACCATCATCGAACTGCTCAACGTCAACACTCACGGTATCTTCATCGCACCGGTCGATGCGCCAATCGTCGATCGCCAGTTACTCTGGGCCATGGCAAATATTGCGTCGGCAAGGCGGGATCCGCTCATCATCGTGCCGCATTGGTATCCATGGCCGGGCCATCCGGTGTATCTCTCCCGGCATTTCTTCGACCCTCTGCGATCTTTTCATAGCGCGCATGGCCTACGCTCCTTTATCGGCGCACACCGTGCCTACGCGCGCGCATTGCTCTGGCCAGATCGAAGGCTCCTCGCCAATTACAATTATCCCCGTGATCTCATCGCCTATGCGTCGTGAAGCCTTCTTGCAAGATCGGCGATGCTGCAGCGATTGACGCACCGCGCTCAAAATTATCGACACCGAGTTTGCTTAGGACAATCTCCAACGCACCAAGCACACCGATCAGATCGATTTCGTCGACATAACCCATGTGCCCGATGCGAAAGATCTTGCCGGCCAATTGCTCCTGCCCACCTGCAATGGTGAAGTTTGCCCAATCCATCAGGCCGTCATAGACTGCGTCGGGTTTAAGGCCTGCAGGGGTGAAGATGCTCGTGATCGCGTCCGTCGGGCATTTTGCATAGAGCTCGAGGCCGAGCGCTGTCGCACCCGCGCGGCATGCGCGCGCGAGCCGCTGGTGACGTGCAAAGATCGCATCGCGTCCTTCTTCTTTCATGATGGCGAGCGCCTCTTTAAGCCCGATGATCAACGACACTGCCGGCGTATAACTCGTTTGGTTTTTACTTTGCGCCTTGCGCTCTTTGGCCAAATCAAAATAAAATCTCGGTAAACGCGATCGCGCACTCAACGCCCACGCCTTTTCGCTTACCCATAAAAAGCCCAAGCCCGGCGGCAACATCAAACCCTTTTGGCTGCCGGATACGAGCACGTCGATAAATTGACGCTCTGGCGCAATGTCCCAGACACCCATGGCGGTCACGCCGTCGACTATCATGAGACAGTCTGCGTAATTTTTGACGATTTCACCGATGTCGACGTATGGGTGCTTTACACCAGTAGAGGTTTCGCTCGCAACTAAGATGACGCCCTTGGCCTCGGGATATTCTTTCAATGCATCGCGCACCATCTCTGGCTCGGCCGCCTGTCCCCATGGAACTGGTATTTCGATCGCATTGAGATCGAAGATGCGACAAAGTTTGAGCCAGTTTTCAGCGAACTTGCCACCGGTGATGCACAAGATGGTATCTTGCGGCGAAAAGAAGTTTTGAATCGCCGCCTCAAACGCGCCCGTGCCGGAACTTGCCAGCATAAGCGGCGCATCTTTTGAATTGAGCAGCCATTTGAGGCCTTCCTTGCAATCCTGAAAAATCTGCTCAAATTGTTCGGTGCGATGATGAATGATAGTTTGATTCATTTCTTTGAGCACACGATCAGGTACGGGAGTCGGCCCGGGAGCGAGTAATCGATATTTCATGTGGCATCCTCTCAGTCTTGTCTTGCACAATATCGTAACAAAATGTGCTCACTAAATTATCCTGGGAAAAAAAATGGTATCGATACATGACGTCGTGCGTGACCTTGAACAAGGAAAGCTTGCCTCCTTCTCGCCCTCGCGTGCGATCACGTCGGTAACGGGCAATGATGCACAATCTTTTTTGTCGCGCCTTTCAACGAATGATCTCAGTGCCATATATGAGCGTGGTTTCGCGCAAACATCCTTTACCACAAACAAGGGTCGGATGGTTGATCATTGTCTCTTGTTTTCAATGCATCCCGACGAGATTGTCGTTGTTAGCAGCCATCGTGATCCAAAGATTTTGCGTGATTGGCTCGATCAATTTCACTTCATCGAAGATGTCACCTGGAACGATCTCACTGAGACTTACACGTTTTCTTATCTCATAACGTTTGCCGATGTGGTGCCTAAAGATGCATTCGTCATGTGGCGAGTAACCCTTCAGCATGGGCAAATAGCGACTATCGCGGCCAATCTTGCGCCTCACCCAGATGCCTTACCTATTGCACGTGAGGTTTGGGAAACCCTGCGCATCATGTGTTTTCTGCCTGAAAGCCCCACGGAAATTAACGACGGCGTCATGCCTCAAAATATCAATCTTGACGAATTTATCTCTGAGCAAAAGGGTTGCTACATTGGACAAGAAGTCATCGCCAAAGCGCGCACGTATCAAAAGCACGTGAAGACTTTATGCGGCATCAGTGTTGATGACGAGGATCAATTCGCGCGCCTCGAGCCACACATGAGCATTGCAAATCCCGCGGGACAGATCGGTAACATCACCTGCGTTGCCCCAATTTTTATGGCAGGCGAAGTGAATGCGCTCGTTTTAACCGACCTCACCCCACAAGTAATGGTAAAAGATGGCTGCTTAACGCTAGGAAAAACATTTTTAACGAAAAATGGTGACAAATCTTAGGATAGTTGGTTGACGAGAACGCGAACAACCACTAATAGGGTGCTTCAACTGTCGTAAGGGTCGTTAGCTCAGTTGGTAGAGCACCGGACTTTTAATCCGATGGTCCCGAGTTCGAGTCTCGGACGACCCACCACTTACAAAGCTACCACGTCCATCCAATCGATAACTCCCCGGTAAGCGGAATCTTCGTCACACCGAAGTATGCTGTCTTCATGAACTCAGCTTGTTTGCCCGTGGGCTGGCCCAGCAAAAATTCCCACTCGAGGCCTACGCCAAACGATACAGTGTAACCGGATTTATAGACTGCTGCATAACCGAAGATGAGCGATGGAATGACAGACCACATATATGGATCCGTGCCGATCCACGTCATGCCACCGCGCGCCATGCCTTCGATAAAAAGTCCGTCCCAGGAATCATATTCGTAGAAATGACCACGGATACCAATGCCGGTGTTGAAACGACGAATGTCAAAGAGCCCCCACTGCTTTTTCTCAGGGTGATAGATCGGCAGTTCCGGAGTGTTTTGATAGCTCGGCGAAACGACGAGCGACACATTGTGAAAGAGCCCCAATAAAAAGCGGCCTTCAAAGGTCATCGACGAGATACCGCCAAAGTTGAGCGAAAAGCCGATCGGGCGCTCATAAG
>CAZRSD010000135.1:0-5358 GCA_964602645.1 uncultured Myxococcales bacterium | reverse complement strand
TATATGGCGACGTGAAGATGGGCCCAGCTGATCCTGGTAATCCAAATCGCAAGCTTCCACTGATACCAAGCGTACCAGGTCGTGACGGCGAGCTCGAGTATGATTTTGCAGCACTGCAGGCGAAGCTTACTGAGTTTAAAAAGCTGGATGAAGATGAGCAGTCAATGACCATCACGGCCGACCCCGAAGTGAAATTTGACGTGGTGATTCACACAATGGACGCTGCGCGATTCGACGCCGAAAAGAATGTCTTGTTCCCGAAAGTTTCGTTTGCCGCCGGGATTGTTGGCTAGCACATGATCTTTGGTAACCCGAAAAGATTTGGAGAGTTTTAACCATGGCAGGCAGACGCAGAAAAAGAGGAGGTGGCGGGCTTGAAAGAGCCGCGATGCCGTCGATTACCTCTTTGATGGACGTTATTACTATTATTTTGGTCTATTTGATTAAGACCATGGCCTCGAGTCCGATCAATGTACAGGATCCGTCGATTCAGCTGCCCATCTCATCGTCGATCGAAACGGTTGAGGATTTGGTGGTGGTGATGATCACGGGTGCGGAACGTCGAGAAGCTGGGCCACGTGGTGAGAAGTTGTTGGTGCCTGACGTGCCGACCATAGTTGTGGACGATGACGTAATTTTAACGCTCGCCCAGGACTTTGAGGTGCCAGCAGGCGAACTTGAGCGCCAGTTTGTTATTCGCAAGCTTAAACAACGATTGGTTGAAGTTCGGAAGATGCAGGGGATGACCGCTGAGCTTACCGAAACGGGCGAGGGTTTTACCGGCAAGGTTGTGTTCGTGGTCGATAAGAATGTCCCTTACCGAACGCTCTCCAAGGCCTTGGTGAGTTCGGCAGAAGCTGGTTACGCCGACTTCAAATTTGCAATCGTGAAGAGTGAAGGCTGATGGAGAAAAAGATGGTAACTCCTAAACGGCCTGAAGGGTCGATTGAAAAACTCTTTAATCAGATATTGCTCGCTTCGTTCTTGGTGCACGCGGCGATGTTCTTCCTCGTGATGAACGTTGAGCCGCCTCCGCCACCGACGCAGGAAGAATATGCGACGTGGCTTAAAAAGGTGACACCGCCGAAAGTAGAAGAACCGCCTCCGCCTCCTGAACCTGAGAAGAAGGTTGAGGAGAAGAAGAAGAAAGAAGAAGAGCCTGAAGAAGTCGCTGAGGAAAGGCCGACTAAGACTGCTCCTACCCGTGCTCGTGCAGCAGCGCCGGCCGCAAAAGGTGCTGCCGCGGATCGTCGAGCCGAAGTGCGTAAGCAATTGTCGGGTGCCGGTTTGCTTGCAAGCATAGGTGCGGCGTCTGACGAGGGTGGTCTTGCAAACGTATTCGAATCTGAAGCGGTGGTCGGTAAAGACCTCGGCGCTGCGTTATCCGAACGCGGTGGTGTGCGGGTTACCGGCGGCACGCGTATCGGCAAGAAAGGTGCGCTTGGCGCGGGAACCAGTGCCGATATCGGTGATGTCGACGCGGGAGCCGGGGGTTCTGCCGGTGAACTTGGCGGACGCCAAGGCGTTGTGCCGAAGGCCTTCGTGAAGAGTACGGAAGCGGTGCTTAAGAAGGGCGGTATCGACGAGCGCGGTGTGCAGATGGCACTCAAGCGACGTGAACGTGGCATTCAACAATGCTATGAACGTTCACTTAAGGCGAATCCCAAGCTCAAGGGTAAAGTGGTTATCGAATGGGGTATCAACGAAGACGGCCGCGTAATGCAAATTCGCGTCGTGGAAAACTCTTTGGGCGATCCAAAAGTTGGCGATTGTATCATCGATATTATTAGCCGCATTAAGTTCCCTCCAGCGACCAAGGGCATTGTGCCGGTACGAAAGACCTTCGTGTTTGAGTCCGGTTGATGACGTTGTAATGTTAGACGAAAAAAGGGAAGCTTGATGCTTCCTTTTTTTTCCCCTCTTTGTGATTCCGGGCGCTAAGTAGGTGGCGAAGCCATCGGCGCAATGAACTCGGAACACCCCACGCTCATGATTGTTCTGCAAGCGCCGGCGCAGGGTCCCGGATGCAACACGTTGATTGCTACGCAATCTCTTCGCGTTCGGGACGACAAAGGAGGTCCGCATCGTCAAGTCAGCCGTCGAGAGTCGTACTGACGAGCCCGGTGCGTAAGAGAATTTAGTATTACTATTTTTTGTCATGCCTAAAGTTTTAGACCACAGCTCACGATTTTGAAAGCGCGGAACGAAATCGTGTCGTCGCTTCCCACTTGCGTGCTTGCCGTTGAACGCATAGTCCCAAATGAAGAAGTAAAATTGGTCTCGCTGGGAAGTTGTACATGGCAACCAAACATAGTTTTATGGGCGACATTGTTTCCTTGACTAAGCCCAAAATCACTGTCATGGCAGTTTTGGTCGCCTGTGCGGGTGTCTTGCACACGGGCCATGAGCTGGTTTTGTGGCAGGCACTGCTTTCGCTCGTCGGCATTGGCGCGCTCGTGAGCGGCTCAAGTGCGCTCAACATGTATCTCGAGCGAGAGCAAGACGGCAAAATGCTGCGCACCAGTGATCGACCATTTCCTGCGCGCAGGCTTAACTCATGGTGGGGCATCTGTGTCGGCGTCGTATGCGCGTTTGCCTCGTGCTTCTTGCTGTACACATCAAGCAATTCGCTCACCATAGCCCTGGGCTTCTTGTCACTGCTACTTTATGTATTTTGCTACACGCCGCTCAAGCAAAAAACCTGGCTCGCGCTCGTCGTGGGTTCGGTGCCGGGCGCCATGCCAGTTGCTCTTGGCTATATTTCACTCGCCAACACCGTTGATGCTCAAGTGCTCGCCTTATTTTTCTGGGCGTTCTTGTGGCAAATACCACATTTTCTCGCCATCAGTCTTTTTCGCGAACAAGAATACACGGCCGCTGGTTTCCCCGTGCTTTCGGAAACGTTTGGCGAGAAAGCGGCGAAGCATGCGCTTCTTGCCACGTCGTGGCTTTTGGTGCTCTCGACGTTTGGCCTCTATGCATCCGGCGTGATTTCGTTGTGGCAACTCGGGCTTTGCCTCGCACTCGGTGCGTGGTTTTTATACACTTGTCATCGTGGCTCGTGGACCGCTCACACGAATGTCTGGGCGCGTCGCGCATTTAGAGCGTCGCTCTATTATCAGGGGCTTTTATTTTTGATTCTTATCGTGGCTGCTTTCGTCAACGCTTAGGCTCGTGGAGGATGTGTGCTCTCATGCACTGATCTTACGTTCTCGTATCAGGGGACCCCGCGCGTAAAGGGCGTTGGGTTTACGGTTGCCGCGAGCTCCTTATTCGCTTTGTTTGGCCATAACGGGTCAGGCAAATCAACCCTGCTTAAGATGCTCGGCGGTTCGCTTCCGATTCGTTCAGGCACCGTCACGTTTATGGGTGAGCCGGCGATAGGGCGGGATGGTTTTCTTCGGAGAGATATCCGCTCTTCTTTTGGCGTGCTCTTTCAAACGAGCAGCAGCGACGAAAAATTGAGCGCCTACGACAATCTATTTTTTTGTGCGCGCATGTATGGCCTTGGACGCTACCAAGCGCATGCGCGAGCACTCTGGGCTCTCAAACACGCAACGCTTGAAGAACGCGCGCATGAGCCGGTGAAAAAACTTTCAGGCGGCATGCGTCGACGGCTGGAGCTTTACCGCTGCTTTGTCCATGCGCCAAAAGTCATTGTGCTTGACGAGCCGACCGCTGGCCTAGATGTTGTCGAGGTGAGCAAATTCTTCGGCTTCCTTGCAGGCTATCGTGCCGAAACCAGGGCCGCTATCATCATGGCTTCGCACCAAGCCGACGAACTACTTTTTGCAAATCACGTGGCGATGATGAAAGACGGCGTGATTCTCGAGCATGGCTCGCCCAACGCCATGCTTGCGCAGCTTGATTATCTGCGTTGCTCATTCTCGCTCGACGGCACGCATGCATCGCGGCTTGCGGACTTACATCTCTACGACGCCGTCAATGAATCTGATGGCAGTATCACGGCGAAATTTAAGGCACATGACCTCGATGATTTCCTCAAGCAGCCGCTCTTGCGCGATGCGCCGTTTCGGTCATTTGCCATTATTAAGCCAAGTCTCGCTGATGTGTATCGCGATATGGTTCAAAGGAACGCATCATGACAACCGCGGTGATGTTACTCACGGCGCGCGAATGGCGCCGCTTGCTCATGGAGCCGTCGCGTGTCGTGGGTATTTTGCTTCAGCCTTTGCTTTTTCTCTTAGGTTTTGGCGTTGGTTTTCATTCAAGTTTTCGTTTGCATGATTCGCTCGTGCGCTACGTTGACTTCTTTTTTCCGGGCATCCTGGGTCTCGTGGTGTTGTTCTCATCGATCTACGCAACCTTGACGCTCGTTGAAGACAAAAAATGCGGCTTTTTTCGCCTGGCGTTGATTGGGCCCGGTGGCGTTGCCGGCGCAGTGCTCGGAAAAGTCGTTGCAACCTTTTCGATCGGTCTTTTGCAAAGCTGTCTCTTTCTGCCGCTCGCGTTTTTGCTCGATGTGTCGTTCACGATCGATGCCTTCATCAAGGCATTCCTGCTTTTGGCTTTGGGTTCGCTCGTTTTTGCGCTGATCGGTGTGAGTTTCGCGTGGCTTAGCCCCAGTGCATCGGCGTTTCACGCATTGATGAGTGTGATCCTTATTCCCCTGTGGCTTTTGTCCGGCGCGATGTTTCCGCTTGAAGGCGATATCCTCGTCACGCTTGGGCGTCTTAATCCCATGGCGTATCTTGTGGCGGGCCTACGCATGAGCTTTTTGGAAATGCCTGGGAGCCTGTGGCTTTCAGCGATTGGCCTTGGCGTTTCTCTCATTTTGAGTGTTTTGCTGTTAATGCTGGCTGTTTCGCGACGGCCCATCGAGTAAGTTATGAGTCTACAACGAATTATTAAAAGTCCTTTTTTGTGGGCATTCTTCATCGGTATCGCAACGCTTCATATCATCAAAGAATGTGCGCTCATGCGGCGCAGCGCGCCCGAGCCGATGGTGATGGTGCCTGATTGGTCACTCACCGATCAAAATGGTCGTGCGTTTGGTAAGGCTGACCTTTTGGGTAAAGTGGTCATTGCGGATTTCTTTTTCACGTCGTGCCCGAGCATTTGCCCGAAACTCACGGGTGCCATGAAAGACGTTTATGATCGCTTTCGTGACAAGGACAAGAGCGTGCATTTTGTGAGTATCACCGTCGATCCCGAGACTGATACACCCGCGGTGCTCAAGGAGTTTATGGCGACCAATAGCATTGGCTATGCCAATTGGCATAGTCTCACGGGCTCAAAGACTGATATCTACGACGTGGTAGTACAAAAGATGCGTGTTCACATGGGTGAGAAGGAGTTCATTCCGCAAGCCGATGGCACCTATGACATTCCTCACCT
>CAZRSD010000134.1:0-5403 GCA_964602645.1 uncultured Myxococcales bacterium | reverse complement strand
ATCGGCGTAGTGCTTTTGCAGCCCGGCAATCGTGGTGGTGCGAGCGCAGCGCTCGGTGGTGCGGGAAGCGATACCGTATTCGGTGCACGTGGCGCAAACACGTTTTTGTCGAAGTTGACCTTCGGTGCTGCGGTTTGCTTCATGGTGACAAATTTTGCGCTCTCCTATTTCTTCTCGTCGGATAGCGAAAAGTCCGTGTTAGATAAATTGCCGCAGTCGTCGGCACCGGCGAAGCCAGCTGAACCTGACGCACAAGGAGCAGCGCCGATGGAAAATGCGCCAGGCACTGAAGCGTCGAAGGCTTCTGATGAAGCGCCTACGCCAAATGAACAAGCGGCTCCTCCTGCGCAAGAACAAGCGGCGCCAAAAAATTAATTTGGCAGCATGCACGCTCACGGCGCATGACCCGACCGGCATGCGCTTTTTTCACATGGTAGAACGAACGCCGATAAGCGAGGGCTAGATGGCTTATACAGTGCGGGTAAGCGTCATCGACAATTGTCAGTTGCGCTGCAATTATTGTCTACCTGACGGGCCACAGCATCTCCTCGGGAAACAGCATTATCTTTCTGCCGATCACTATCGCGCATTTGCCAGCGCACTGACGTCGTTTTCTATTCATAAAATTCGCTTTACGGGCGGCGAACCGCTCCTGAGAAAAGACCTTCCCAACATTGTGCGGGCGTTTGCCGAAACGCTTTCATGTCCGCTTGCGTTGACGACGAATGGCTTGCGATTTGTGGTGCTGAAGGATGCGCTCATTGATGCGGGGCTTACCGCAGTGACGTTTCATCTCGATACCCTTCGCGAGCAACGTTATCAGCGTTTGATGGGGCGAGGATCGGTGGCCGTTGTCGTTGATGCAATGCGCGCGGCGAGCGAACGTAAGTTGCAGGTCAAGCTCAATGTTGTGGTTCAAAAGGGGCTTAATGACGACGAGATTGTCGAATTTTTAAAATTCTCCGCAACAACGGGCATCCAGGTTCGTTTTATCGAGCAGATGAACACAGGCTCGGCGAGGTTACATGTTGAGCATACGTTTTTGAGCGGCACCGATATTCTTGGGCGGATACAGGCGTTCTCTGCGATTACGCAATTGCCGCGTAAAGATGCATCAACGCCAGCAGAACGATGGTTATGTGACGAGCTCAAAATAGAGTTTGGTCTAATAGCCTCAGATACGAGACCGTTTTGCGCGGACTGCAATCGTTTGCGCTTGAATGCCGACGGGCGCATGCGCACGTGCCTATATGAGCCAAATGGCTTCGACATCGGCTTGTCGCGCGATGTTGCAGAACTTGACCTTACGCGCGCGATCCGTGACGTGATCGCGAAGAAACGCTCGTTTCACCCCGGCGCCAATGCGCCGCGGGTCGATTTTGCGATGGCGCAGATTGGGGGGTGAGGCGCTTTTTTTCACGAGGGGAGACTAACGCTTCAACCGAAATACCCCACGGTAAATCGGCATACCTTGAGCGAGACACTTCTTTTCGCGGTGGGTTTTTGCTTTAGTGCTCTCGATCAAATGCGTCTCGTCGAGCGTATTATCAAACACGAAGATACCATGTGATGCAATCTCTTCTCGATAGTCGTCGAAAAGTTTTTTGACGTCGGTCTGCAGCAATATGAAGCCACGCTCATTCATGCGTTCGGCAAGCGCCGTCAGAAAAACCTTGTTCAACACGAGGCGCTTTTTATGCTTGTTTTTCCACCACGGGTCGGGAAAGTTTACGAAGACTTGCTCGATCGATGCTTTTCGAAAGAGCATGGGCACGATCAGCCAAGCATTGCCGTGAAACGCGGCAGCGTTTGAGATTTTTTCGCGCACGATGCGTCGCTGCGCTTGATCGATAAATTCAAACTTCCACTCAATGCCGACGATATTGCGCTCAGGATAATTCACGGCGCGGTCAAAGAAAAAATGTGGGCGGCCACAACCAATTTCTACGTCGACCGGCTTATCGTTGTGAAAATAGTCGGCAAAGTCGATGTTGAATGGTAAGAGGGTCGGCATCTCTTTTAAATTGGTTTTTTGTAGTTGCATCCGTCACCATGCCGCATGAGTAGTGTGTAAACCACCCTGTTTAGGGCACCGCACTTGACCCGACAAGGGGAAATGGCAGTCTGGAAGGTCATTTTACAGGGCACGATGCATTCAGACGAGCAGGTAGGCTATGAAAATTTGGGGCTTGAGCGATTTACATCTTTCCTTTTCCAGCGATAAGCCCATGGATATTTTCGGCGATCATTGGCGTGAGCACGCAGTCCAAATGGCCGAAAACTGGGATCGCATGGTTGATGACAACGATGTGGTGTTATGTCCCGGCGATTTGTCGTGGGCGATGAAGCTTGAAGAAGCGCGCCTCGACCTAGATTGGATCGCGGCACGGCCTGGGCTTAAAATTCTTGTGAAGGGCAATCACGATCTGTGGTGGAGCGGCATCGGCAAGGTGCGCGCGTTTATCCACGGTTCATGCATCGCGCTACAAAATGATTGCTACGACATCGGGGAATTTGTCGTCGCCGGCAGCCGCTGTTGGACCGCGCCTGGCTCGCACGATTACACCGAACACGACGAGAAAATCTATTTGCGTGAAGTTGAGCGCCTGCGCATGAGCCTCGACAAAGCCGTCGCCATGGCGCCGGGTAAGCCTATCCTTGCCGCTATTCACTATCCGCCCTTTACGGTTAAGCAAGAAAATACTGCATTCGCCGATTTGCTCGAAAAATATCCGGTGAAGATTTGTGTCTACGGACATCTTCATGGCGAGAAATCATTTCGCTACGCCTTTGAGGGTGAACGTAACGGTATCACGTATATGATGTTGTCATGTGACTATCTTAAATTTAGGCCACGCCTTGTGTGGCCCTTGGCATCAATCGACGACACCGTTACGGTTTAGTGATGAAAGCAGAAAAGATTTGGCGTAAGCGTACGCACGACAACGAATTTGCGGCACGGCTTGCGCAAGAGCTGGATATTTCCCCGGTGCTTGCGCAGATTCTTGCCACGCGAAAGCTCGACTGCATGCTCATGGTTGAGGAATTTCTTGAGCCGAACTTAAAGAATCTTTCTGAGCCTTTTCGTTTTTGCGATATGGAAAAGGCTGTCTTGCGCATTGTCGCCGCAATTAAGGCTCACGAAAGGATCGGCATTTTTGGTGACTACGATGTAGATGGCGTGACATCAACCGCCGTGCTTCAAGAGTTCTTAAGCAACGTTGGTGCATCGGTCGTGTCGACATTGCCGCATCGCATGACTGAGGGTTATGGCTTGAGTCGACCGGGTATCGAGCGCCTCCATGCGCAGGTTTCGAGTCTGCTCATTACCGTTGATTGCGGCATCACCGCTCATGACAATGTCGACTACGCGAAGTCGCTCGGTTTCGACGTCATCATCGTCGATCACCACAGCGTTGGCGAAACGCTTCCTGCAGCGTTGGCCGTCATCAATCCAAAACGAAGCGACTGCTCGTCGAATGCAAGCTATCTCTGCGCTGCCGGCATTGCCTTTTTCGTCTGTATCGCTGTACGTCGTGCCTTGCGCGAACAAAATTATTTTGTCGATCGGCCTGAGCCTGATCTTAAAAATTCCCTCGATCTCGTTGCACTCGCCACCGTTTGCGACGTGGTGCCACTCGTAAAGGACAATCGTGTCCTCGTTAAAGCGGGTTTACGTACCATCAAGTACGGCCAGCGCGTCGGCATGCGCGCGCTCATTGAAGCAGCCGGGGTCGATCAGCAAAAGATCTCGTCGACCAATCTCGGTTTTCATTTGGGCCCGCGCATCAATGCCGCTGGGCGCCTTGAAGATGCAACCCATGCGCTCAAATTGTTGCTCGCACCTGACAGCACGACTGCCCGTACGTTTGCGCTTGCGCTCGACGACAAAAATCAAGAACGTCGCTATATCGAAGAAGAGACAGTGAAGGCAGCAAGCGCCATCATCGATAGCGACGCTCAGTTTAAAGATGCGCGTGCCTTGGTTGTGCATGACGAAACCTGGCACCCCGGTGTCGTTGGCATTGTCGCGAGCCGGATTGCTGAGCGCTACCATCGCCCGGCCATCATCATCGGTGAGAAGGGTAAAGGCTCAGGCCGTAGCATCAAGGGCATCGATCTTCATGCGATGGTCAGCAAGGCCTCGTCGAGCCTGCGAGGTTTTGGCGGCCATGCGCACGCGATCGGTGTGACGCTCGGCGATGACGGCGTGGCACCCTTTAGAAACGATCTGCTCGCTGTCATGGCGACCGATGTTGCCGCAGGTGTGTTTATACCAGAACTTCTCTACGATGTCGACGTTGCACTCGGTGCGCTGACATTTCAGCTCGTCGATGATTTGGCGCGCCTCGAGCCTTTTGGTGCGGCCAATCCATCGCCCATCGTTCGCGTGAATAAAACCTATCTGCGAAATCTGCGGCGCCTCGACGGCGGCCATTTGAAAGGCGAGCTTGAAGCAAAAGACGGTGTTATTTCTTTCATCGGTTTTCGCATGGACATCCCCGATGAGCTTGCGCAGTGTGCGCTCGATGTGCTTGGCGTAGTCGAGAAAAATGAATGGCAAGGCCGCGTGTCGCTTCAGTTGCGCCTCATCGATTACAAAAAAAGCCCCTCGGGTTGAGGAGCTCTTACACAATTCTTCGCGATCTTAGTAGTGGAAGAGTTGGGTGAAGTTGATCAAAGCACCGTCGCCGCAGCTGATTTTTGCACCCAAGTGGTGAAGTTGTTCTGAGGTAACTTTGTGCCATTTGCCGTCTTGACCGAGTACTTTTGCGCCGGCGAAGCAGTGCAAGTCTCCGATGCTGCTGCATTGGAAGCTAACATCTTCGAGTAATGCGCCATGGAAGGTCATGCCACTCAACTTCGAGTTGATGAAGCGAACGCTACGGAGGGTTGCACCGTCGAAGTTTGAACGACGAAGATGTTTTTGTTCGAATTTTGCTTTCACGAAGTCTACGTTTTCGAGCAAGGTATTGCGGAAGTCTACGTCACAGAATTTACCGGAGAACGAGTTAGTGATGTGTGAGTCATCAAATTTCCAGTGCTTGAAGTGACCATGTACCCACACGTTATCGAGCGTCGAGCCGTACGAGATAACGCGCTTGAAATGAGCATTTTCCAAGCGTACGCCATTCCAATGTGTACCTGCCCAGTTTTGATAGGTCACGTGTTGACCGGCGTATTGCTTGTTACCGTACCACGACGATACTTGAGCTTTGGGATGCAGTTGTTGCGCAAATTGATCGACGGCACCAGCTTGCGTCGTGCAGCTAATTTGCGTTACGCACGCGCCGCATTTTGCTTTGGGGCCAGACGAGGAGCATGAAGCCTGATCTTCGTCAGTTTGATCGGATTGTCCCTGGGAGCCTGACGAGGAGCATGAAGCTTGATTTTCGTCAGTTT
>CAZRSD010000133.1:0-5428 GCA_964602645.1 uncultured Myxococcales bacterium | reverse complement strand
TGTTCGAGTCTTTGAAACATCTTTTGATAGCGGCTCATTTTTTCACCCCCATTCGGCGAACTGGCTGCACCTGATCGGCAAGGATACGGCTCGCCACTTCTATGTCTTTATCACCGCGGCCCGAGATGTTGACGACCAGCGTGAGCGGCTCGTCGCTATCGCGCGCCATTTTGATGGCGTGCGCAAGGGCGTGCGCAGATTCAAACGCAGGAATGATTCCTTCGCTTTGCGACAATTGCAAAAATGCAGCGAGCGCTTCTTGGTCAGTCGCGGAAACATATTCGCTGCGACCGATGTCTTGCAAATACGCATGCTCAGGCCCAACTCCGGGATAATCGAGACCGGCCGACACGCTGTGCGATTCGAGCACTTGCCCGTCGTCGTCTTGCATGAGCTTGGTGCGCGCGCCGTGCAAAATGCCTTCGGTGCCACCGTGCAACGTTGCGGCATGGCGATCGGTGAAGATACCCTCACCGCCACCTTCAACGCCGATGAGGCGCACCTCTTCGTCGCCGACAAAATCCGCAAATATGCCCATGGCGTTTGATCCGCCCCCCACGCATGCGATCACCGCATCGGGCAGACAGCCAATTTGCGCAAGGATCTGTGCACGCGCTTCACGACCAATAATGCGTTGAAAATCGCGCACCATCGTCGGAAATGGGTGGGGGCCAACGACGCTACCGATGATGTAGTGCGTATCCGCAAAACTATCGGCCCAATCTTTAAGCGCCTCGTTAACGGCATCCTTGAGCGTCTGATCACCCGATTCAACCGCTATCACTTCCGCACCGAGGAGCTGCATGCGAAAGACGTTGAGTCGCTGTCGATCCACATCTTTTGCACCCATGTACACACGGGTCTTCAGCGAAAACAATGCACCGACGATGGCGCTTGCTACACCATGCTGTCCAGCCCCCGTTTCGGCGATAATATTTTTCTTGCCCATTTTTCTCGTGAGCAACGCTTGCGCTAAAACCTGATTGGTTTTGTGCGCACCGCCGTGCAAAAGATCTTCGCGCTTCAAATAGATGCGCGAGCGCGTGTCAGCAACGAGGTTTTTGCATAAATAGAGTGGCGTCGGGCGGCCCGCGTAGTTTTCCAAAAGGTCAGCAAGCTCCGATTGAAAATTCGCATCCTGCGAAAAGTGCAAAAAATGCTGCTCAAGCTCCTCAAGTGGCGGAATCAATATCTCGGGAACAAAACAGCCACCAAAGCGCCCAAATTTTCCCTTGTGCTTCATATACAACCCCTAGGTCTTAGCTGAGAAAAAAGCTCATTGATCTTCGCGTGAGATTTTTTGCGCGGATCATCGCCTTCAACGCCAGATGCAATATCGATGGCGAAAGGCCCATAGCCATCGGCGATGGCGACGTTTTTCGGCGTGATGCCACCAGCAAACACAAAACCGTGCGGTGCCAAATTTTTGAGCAGCGACCAATCAAAGGTTTTTCCGGTGCCGCCGTAGTCTACCTGCGAAAATGCGTCGAGCAAGAGTCGATCAGCAAGATGGTATGATGGGATCGACAAACGATCTTTGACACGAACAGCCCGCCAAATCTCAACCGTACTCGGCAGCTGCCTGCGCAAGTCGCGCATGTAGTCTTCGGTCTCATCGCCGTGAATTTGTACAAAGCGCAATTTCAGACGCTCAGCCACACGAATCACATCATCAACCGCTTGATTGACAAAGACACCACCAAAAATCAGGGGCGAGCCTGCAATGATGTCCTCAGCTTCGGCCACCTGCACGACGCGTTTCGAATTAGGGTAGAAATTGAGGCCACCATAATACGCACCAGCCCCATAAGCTGCCTGCGCATCGCGACGATTCGTGAGTCCGCAAATTTTGACGCGACCAAAGAGGAGTTCGCGCAGTGCCAAATCGATGCGTGGCGCCTTCATCAACGATGTGCCGATCAAGAAACCATGCACCGATGGTGCAAGCCTCTTCAGTTGCATACGCTGCGAGATGCCAGACTCGGCGATCAAGAGCGCATCGCGATGGGCGAGCGGCGACAGACGCACTGAAGTTTGCACATCGATAGCAAGTGTTCGCAGATTGCGATTATTGATGCCGATGATGGGTGCCTTAAATTTATTGGCGCGCGCCATCTCCGATTCGTCGTGCACTTCGGTGATGAAATCCATGTTGAGCTCACGCGCCGTATGAGCACATGCGAGATACGCGTCATCATCAAGCACCGACAACATCAACAACACGGCGTGAGCGCCATGCGCGCGTGCTTCGATAATTTGCAGCGGATCGATAACAACATCCTTGGCAAGCACTGGACAGCGCACACGTTGTGAAACGCGTTCAACGTTGCTGAGCGAGCCACCGAAAAATCTATCGTCGGCTAATACCGATATCGCATTCGCAAATGGCGCATAGATGTCGGCGATGCCGTCAATATCTACATCAGCCCGAATCACGCCCTTGGATGGTGACGCTGGTTTTATCTCGAGAATGAATGCGGCGGCCTTGCTCTTGAGCGCTGCATGCAAACTTCGATCGGCCTTGAGCGCGCGCCGGCGCAATTCATCGATGCCCGACCTCTTCGTGCGCAGCAATTCTTTCTTGTAGGAAACAATAGCATCAAGCACCATAGCGAAAACCTCGTATGCGCTCAAGCTGCTTGCGCGGATGGCCTGCGCGCAATGCGTCAAGCGCGAGCTCAACACCGTCGGCAATTTGACAAGCTCTATCACTGAGCCATAAGAGCGCGCCAGTGCTTGCTGCGATCATCGATGTCTTTGCAGCATCGGCAGTACCACTTAATACGTCTAAACCAATACGCGCATTATCCTCAGGCAAGGCCCCAGCGACAGCGCTAATCGGAAATGATGAGAGTCTAAGTTCTTCCGGACGAATCACAAACTGTTCTATCGAGCGATCGTCGGCAAGCACCGCTTGTGTTGGCCCGTGTAACGCGATCTCATCGAGACCAGAGCCATGCACAATCAGCACGCGCACGCGACCAAGCGCTTTGAGCGCCTCGGCAAACGGCATCATGAGCCTCGGGTCATAGACGCCAACGAGCATGATGGGCGGTGCAATCGGATTCACCAATGGACCGAGAATATTGAAAATGGTTTTAATGCGCAGTTCTTGGCGCAGCGGCTTTACTGTTTTGAACGTGGGATGATAAAGCGGCGCGAACAAGAAGCACCAGCCAAGTTGGTCGAGCAATGCGCGTGATTGGTCGGCCGAAACATCGATATCAATGCCCCATGCGCGCAACAAATCAGCTGAGCCACATTTTGAAGACACCGAAACATTGCCGTGTTTCGCTATGGGCAAACCCATGCTTGCTGCGGTAATCGACGCGAGCGTCGAAACGTTGATGGTGTTGTGGCCATCGCCTCCGGTGCCAACCACGTCGGCAAAAAGATAGTCCGGCCGTTTGATAGGGTTCGCTTTGCTGAGCACAACGCGCGCAGATTCCGAAATTTCAACCGCACTCTCCTTTTTTGAGCGCAGCAAGACTAATGATGCGGCAATTTGTGCAGGTGGCATAGACCCTGACAAAATCCGCTCCATGAGCTCGCGCACCTTGGGCACGTCGAGATCTTGTTGGGTAATGAGATGTTCGATCAACGCCTCATTGGTGATGCTCATGAATTTTCTCGCGCCCAGGTGATGACATTCTTGATCATGCGACTTCCCTCGGTACTGAGTATCGATTCAGGATGAAATTGAATGCCGATTACCGGCTTCGATTCATGGGAGACAGCCATCGCGAGATCATCGGAGTGCCCAAAGACACGCAGATCTTTTGGCACCACCGATGCATGCAAACTGTGATAGCGTCCAACGTGGATATAGTTTTTCAGGCCACTAAAGATCAGGCTGCCGTCGTGATCTAAAACGCGCGCCTTGCCGTGGACTGCACGAGGCGCACGCTCAACTTTGCCGCCAAAAATACTGACGATGGCTTGCATGCCAAGGCACACACCAAAAATCGGCACCTGTCCGGCCGCGCGCCTGATGAGTTCGTTCATACATCCCGCATCGTCGGGGTGGCCGGGCCCGGGTGACAACACCAAAAGGCGCGGTCCGGGCAACGCGCTTAAGCGCATCCACGCCATTTCCGCATCCATGCTATTGCGCCATACGTGAATCACGTTATCCGGCGCGCTGAACTCGTCGAGCAAATTGAAGGTAAATGAATCAAAGTTGTCGAGGATAACAATGTTCATTGACCACCACCTGCGGTGTTAATGGCACGCAAAACGGCTTCGGCTTTGTTTTTGGTTTCTTGCGTTTCAAAGCTTGCGAGAGAGTCGAGCACCACACCGCAACCCGCACGCACATAAGCGGTATCGTCCTTCACGAGCGCCGAGCGAATGACGATGGCGGTGTCCATATCGCCGGCAAGATCGAGATAGCCTATCGCGCCACCATAAAATCCACGTTTGCTCGCTTCTATCGTGCGCAACAATTCTGCGGCGCGCACTTTGGGTGCACCCATGAGCGTGCCCATGTTCATCGATGCCTGATACGCCGACAGCGCATCGTGATCCTTAAGCAAAGTGCCCTCAACTTCGGAGACCAAATGCATCACGTGCGAGAAACGATCGACACCGAGGAGCCGTTTGATGCGTCGTGAGCGAGGCCGTGCAACACTCGCAATGTCATTACGCGCGAGATCGACGAGCATCATGTGTTCAGCGAGCTCTTTTTCATCAAGACACAGCGATGCTTGTTCACGAGAATCAAGTTCGGGATCGATATTGCCATCTTCTCCGAAACCACGACGACGCGTGCCAGCGATGGGACGAATGGAGACGCGCTTACCGCCCTTATCGATCTTAATGAAGGTCTCAGGCGATGCGCCAAACAACGTCCACCACGGCGTGCGCATATAAAACATATAAGGGCTTGGATTCATGCGTCGGAGCGTTTGATAGGTCCCGATGGGATCGCTTATCGGCTGCATGAAGGTTCGCGAGGGCACAATCTGATAAACGTCGCCCGCGCAAATGTGCTCCTTACATTGATCGACTATGCGCATGAAATCGTCGTCGGCAATGTCTGTCGTGAACTTCACTGGCATCACATTGGCAAGTGACTTTGCCACAGTTCCACTGATAGCGCCTTGTAGACCCTGCTCAATGAGCGAAACCGCACCACCAAAACGGGCGTTGCCTTGTGCAGTGCCGGTTTGCGCGTCACTAAATGACGTAAGTTCATGCGCAAACAAGGTTGTTTGCTGCGCAACATGATCGAGGATGATAACGCTCAAGGGCAAATAGAAAACATAATCAGGTAAATCTTGCAAGTCTTTTTGGGGCGGCGGTAGCTTCTCGAAATGGTCGAGAAAATCATAGGTGAAGGCACCGGTCAGCATGACCGCTTTTTTGAGTTCCTTGTGCGGCACATCAAGGAGCGCCTTTGAAACTCGTAGCACGTCGAGCGCCGAGC
>CAZRSD010000132.1:0-5439 GCA_964602645.1 uncultured Myxococcales bacterium | reverse complement strand
AAGTGAGGTTGTGGAATTTTTTATAGGCGATAGCTTCGTCTTTCATCATGTCTTGGCCATTCATCATCGCTGCGTTGTGGATAGCGCCATCAATGCCGCCGCCGCCTTCAAGGCCAGAATTTGCGGCATTTACGATGGCATCTTCTTCCGCCAAGAGATTGCCGTAGACCACGGAGACGACGCGTTTGCGGCCGTCGATGAGCTTTTCGGCAGCGTAGAATACTTCATTGGTTGCTGGACGATGTGCGG
Organism: uncultured Myxococcales bacterium; assembly: GCA_964602645.1. Lineage (GTDB taxonomy): Bacteria > Myxococcota > UBA727 > UBA727 > JABDBI01. The sequence goes on along the minus strand of CAZRSD010000132.1, from coordinate 5,190 downwards.
GTACTGCCGTGGGATCGGTATTTTTGGTGATGGCCCAACCAGTTTTGGCAAACGCTACCGGCACCGCAGCATGCAGGCCTAAGGGCTTGCTACGATCTTTGATCGTGATCTTCGGTGTTTTCGATACCTGTTTTGATGCACCGTCGTCAAGCTTTGTCTCTCCACCGCCGACGCACGCAAAGAGCGTGAGAAGATAACCGAGTAGAACTAACTTATACATGTGTTCCTCCTAAAATTTGCGTGAAGTCGCAAGATCAATCTGAGACGCAAGAAATTCACGCATGGTTATGCCGAAGGCCGCCAATTGTTGCGGCACGAGTGATTGCTTAGTCAAACCAGGTAGCGTGTTGGTCTCAAGAAAATAGAAGCCCTCGTCGGCCAAAATTAAATCGGTACGTGAGTAGCCGTCGAGTGCGAGCGCTGCGTGTGCGGCCACCGCCATGCGTTGCGCTTCGCGCGTAAGACTTGGGGGCAGCGGCGCTGGTGTTACTTCTTTGGTCCCCACGCCGAGATATTTGCCAAGGTAATCAAAATCGCGATTATGATCGAGGACAATTTCGGTGCACGGCAACCCAACTGGACCTTCTGGGCCTTCAAAAACGCCAACGGTGATTTCGCGCCCGACGATCATTTTCTCAGCGAGAAAAATTTGTGCAGGAAGCTCCGCGACTTTCTCGATCACGCTATCAATATCGGCTTTCGATTTCACAAACGTGCACCCAATGCTCGAGCCGCCACAAACCGGTTTCACGACGATGTTGCCGACGCTTGCAAAAAAACCCAACAACGTTTCTTTCGTGTTGGTGTCACGCGGCACAATCACGACGTGGGGCGCCATGCGGATGTTATAGCTCTTAAGCCATTCTTTCGTTGCAATCTTGTCAAAGGCGAGCTTCGATGCTTTGGCGCCCGAGCCCGTAAATGGCCGCTTGGCTTGCTCGAGCAATGATTGCAGATAGCCATTCTCGCCCGATCCACCATGCACACCGAGGAGAAAAACGTGATTATCAGCCGATTTTGACGCAACAGCCTCGTTAATTGACTGGTAAAGTGGTTTGCAGTTTGGTATTAATTCGTTAGTAAATGGTTCTTTATGTTGCAATAAAAAACTATAATCAATCTCAAAAACCTTTCCTTCTTTGTGCCAAAACCAGAGTTTAGCGACGTTGATTGCTTGCGCCATAGCTTGCGCAGACGCTACAGAAACCAAGCGCTCTTCGGATTCTCCACCAAATAACAAGATGACTTTCTGGTCCATAGTCTGGCACTTCCCTACTGGATGCATTAGTGTTGGTTGCAATTTTATATTGTAAGTCGGAGAACAGCAATGACAGGGATTTCTAAAATATTCGTCAAAGGGGCTCGCGTCCATAATTTAAAAAACATTGACGTCAGCCTTCCGCGAAATCAGCTTATCGTCATTACTGGTTTGTCTGGCTCCGGCAAGAGTTCACTTGCATTCGATACCATCTATGCTGAAGGTCAGCGTCGCTATGTCGAATCCCTCTCTAGTTATGCGCGACAGTTCCTCCAATTGCAAGATAAACCCGATGTGGATTTGATTGAAGGCTTGTCGCCTGCCATCAGCATCGAGCAGAAAACCACAAGCAAAAATCCGCGATCGACTGTTGCGACGGTCACGGAAATCTACGATTATTTCCGCTTGCTCTTTGCGCGTGTGGGCATGCCGCACTGCTATCAATGTGATAAGGTCATTTCGCAAAAATCGGCGAGTGTGATCACCGATGAAGTCATGGCGCTGGGCGATGGCGCGCGCATAAGTTTGCTTGCGCCGATCGTGCGGGCAAAGAAAGGCGAGCACAAGGCTGAGCTTGCGCGTCTGCAAAAAGAAGGCTTCGTGCGCGTGCGCATCGACGGCGAGATGCGCTATCTCGAAGAAGATATCGAGCTTAATCCCAAAACCAAACACTCGATCGATCTCGTCATTGATCGCATGGCGATCGACAAAAATGAACGGCCACGCCTTGCCGAAGCGGTAGAGCTTTCGCTCAAAAAATCGGGTGGTTTGCTTACGCTCCTCAAGCATGACGGCGACAAAATCACCGAGGAATTGCTGAGCGAACATTTCGGCTGTATCGATTGCGGTATTTCATTTCCCGAGATCGAACCACGGATGTTTTCCTTTAATGCGCCGCAAGGGGCATGCCCAGAGTGCAATGGGCTTGGTAATTTTCTTCATTTCACTGAGGACAAAGTCATAAAGAATCCTGAGCTGTCGCTCAGTGAAGGCGCCATCACGCCGTACTCGGCGAATATCAAGGGCTACTACTATCAACAAGTATTGTCGGTTGCCAAAGCCTACGACGCATCGCTCGACGTGCCGTGGAAGAAGCTGCCTGCTAAGGTCAAAGACGCCATCCTCAATGGCTCAGATAAGCGCATCGAGTTTGTCTTTAAGGCCGAGCAAAGCAAACGCGTCCATCGTTTCAATCGCGTGTACGAGGGCATCATCAACCAATTGCAGCGACGCTTTTCCGAAACTGAAAACGAAACGATCCGCGAAGAACTCGAATCGTATATGAGCCGCGATTTATGTCCATTGTGCCAAGGTGCACGTGTGAACAAAGAAGCGCGCGCCGTTAAGATCAATGGCCTCGGGATTCATAATGTCACTGACATGTCAATCAAGACTGCAGTGCGGTTTTTTGTAAACCTCGTCGTTTTAGAGAAGCATCGAAAGATAGCGGAGCCCATTCTGAAAGAAGTGCGAGCGCGTCTGAGCTTTTTGGAAGCGGTGGGCCTCGACTATTTGACGCTCAACCGTAGCGCACGAACCCTTTCTGGTGGTGAAGCACAACGCATTCGGCTTGCGACACAAATCGGATCGGCCCTCGTGGGTGTGCTCTACGTTCTCGACGAGCCCAGCATCGGCCTTCACCAGCGTGACAATGAGAAGCTCTTGACAACGCTCAAAAATCTGCGCGACATCGGCAATACCGTGCTTGTCGTAGAGCACGATGAAGACACCATTTTGGCGTCGGACTACGTTGTCGATATGGGGCCAGGAGCTGGCAATCTCGGGGGAGAAGTCGTGGCCGCGGGCACGCCTTCGGCGATCATGAAGAATAAGGCATCGCTTACCGGCCAATATCTAAGTCGCAAGAAAATAATCGCGACCCCCAAGGTCCGTCGCGAAGGGCACAACAAATTCATCTCGATCAAAAACGCTCGCGGCAACAATCTAACCGGCGTCGATCTTATGATCCCCCTCGGCGTCATGACTGCGATCACCGGTGTGTCGGGTTCGGGCAAGAGCTCGCTCATCATCGATACGTTCTACGCAGAACTCTCACGCTATTTTTATGGTTCGGGTGCCGACGTGCTCCCGCATGATGGCATCGAAGGCCTTAAATATATCGACAAGGTTATTGATATCGATCAATCGCCCATCGGGCGCACGCCACGAAGCAATCCGGTTACGTATACCGGTATCTTCGACAACATCCGTGAACTCTTTGCAAGTCTTCCTGAATCGCAAACGCGCGGCTTTCAAATCGGCCGCTTTTCGTTCAATGTAAAAGGCGGACGTTGTGAAGCGTGCAAAGGTGGCGGCGTCGTTCGCATCGAAATGAACTTCTTGCCCGACGTGTACGTGACGTGTGATGAGTGCAAGGGCAAGCGCTTTAATCAAGAAACCTTGGCGGTGATGTACAAAGACAAATCGATCGCCGACATTTTGGAGATGACGGTCGACGACGCCTTGGCATTCTTTGCTGCGATCCCTCAGTTGAAACGTAAACTCGAGACGCTCGCACGCGTGGGGCTTGGCTACATCCATTTAGGGCAGCAAGCAACGACGCTATCCGGTGGTGAAGCGCAACGCATTAAGCTCAGCAAAGAACTCTCGAAGCGTGCAACGGGCAAAACGCTTTACATCCTTGATGAGCCGACCACCGGTTTGCATTTTCATGACGTCAGTCAACTGCTGTCGGTGCTTCATGAATTAGTCGATCAAGGCAATAGTGTGGTGGTAATCGAGCATAATCTCGACGTGGTCAAATCGGCCGATCATGTGATTGATCTTGGACCAGAGGGTGGCAGTAATGGTGGCCAGATCATTGCCACGGGAACGCCTGAGGCAATTGCGAAATCAAAGCATAGTCACACCGGTAGATTTTTGAAGGAACTCTTTGAACGAGAGGTAGCCCTCATCGCGTAGCGCGTGGGTCGCGTTGGCGTAATCAGGAAAGGCGAGCATTTTTTAATCGTTTTTCCAGAAAACAGCGTGGTTGCTATGGGAAAATCTTCTGGCTAAAAAAATAGCCGTGGCATTTGGGAGAAAAATCGGCCTGGTCTTTATAATCAGGCATAGACCAGCAACCTGGACGATATTCGCCCGAAAACTCACGCACTATGAAAACAGACATACTAACCAACTTAAAATCCGGTTTTCTCATTTCACTGATTGCGTTGCCGCTTTGTCTTGGGATCGCAATCGCCAGTTCTTTTCCGCCAATTGCGGGTTTGATAACCGCTATCGTCGGTGGCCTCGTGGTGAGCCTGTTTAGTGGCGCACATCTGTCTATCAAAGGGCCAGCGGCGGGACTGATCGCCATCGTGCTCGCCAGTGTTATGGATTTGGGACAGGGCGACGTCGTGCTCGGCTATAAACGTACGCTCGCCGTTGGTGTGGTTGCGGCCGGCGTTCAAATTGTCTTTGCACTGCTGAAGATGGCCCGATTTGGCAGGCTCATGCCGCCGTCGGTCATTCACGGGATGCTCGCCGCGATCGGTGTGATCATCGTCTCTAAACAAATTCACTTTCTTGTCGGTGCGACACCACATGGCAAGAGTCCCTTTGAGCTCATCGGTGAAATTCCGACGAGCATCATGCACATCAATCCTGAACTTGCATTTATTGGCATCTTCACCCTTTGCGTCATCATTGTGCTACCGCTCATACCAATGCACGTGATCAAATTAGTGCCGCCGGCATTGGTTGCATTGATGGTAGTGGTACCACTTAGTCTCGTTTGGCATCTTGATAAGATGCACGACTACGAATTCCTCGGCCACAGCTTTGTCGTCGGGCCACAATTTTTGGTCAACCTTCCTGACAGTTTGCTGAGCTCCTTTGTGCTTCCTGATTTCTCGGTGCTCTTGCAGGTGAACGCGTATAAATATGTCATGATGCTTGCACTCGTTGGCAGTATCGAGTCAGTTCTCACC
>CAZRSD010000131.1:0-5534 GCA_964602645.1 uncultured Myxococcales bacterium | reverse complement strand
GAGCGCATCACACGTCAACGCCAATTCATGACGAGGCATATAGTGCGCCAGGATCTTCATCACCGCTGGATGATGCACGCTCGACGTCAAGGAGTGGCGAAAGCCGTTGATGACGAAGATATGATCATGTTGCACAAGCCCTGCAGCGTTGATCATGTGGTGCTTGGTTTCAATTAAAATCATCGCGCCAGTTGATGATAAGAAAGCTCTTATCGCGTGCGAGGCTTCTCAAAGCCAATTCGATATCGGCCCGAAGTGGTTGTTGCGGTGCATCTGTCGTTGGCAATTGTTCGATGAGGCTGTCATCCCACCATGGCTTGCTCATGTCAGCAAGCGGCTCCGCGTCGCCAATATCGATAAACGGATCAGGTTGAAAGAGTTGTCGTCGCAGAGAAAAAGGCGATGGGTCGAGGCCACTCACGGTAGCGAAGCCATCCACCACCAAAGAATCAGTGCTTGTCGTCTTTTTAACCGCATCCACAGGATTTGCTAAAGCAGACAGCGCACGAAGATTCTTTGGTTCTTCTTTTATTCTCACGAGTCTCTCCATCTTGGACTTTAGTCCCACAAATAGACCTATCGCGATGCTCGGTCCTTTGGCGGTATGCGCTCTCGATTCAGCCAAATTTTCGCTAATGCACAAAGAGCTGCGCAATGTCTGCAATAAAGAGTCTAGTCGGCGGGTCTAAAGCCGCAAGGCATGTGGTGCGCCGTTCGGCGTCAAAAAGCAAGGTCTCCGGCAAAAACAGGTCGTATGGCGTTATCGCCTCATTGCCGATGGAAATAAAATCACCCGCTAAGGCTTCTTTCTCGTCATTAAGCTTGAGCCAATACAAGATATCGATGCCCGGCTCTGTCCCGGATCGCAGTGCCGCATGAAAATAGCAAATAGACGGCTCAGCAGAATTGCTAGCCTGCAACGCCTTCTCGCGTAGGCGATGCGACCAAAAAAGTCGCGCGCGGTCAACTAAGAACTTCTTGGCATCGTTACCATGAGCGACCATGAAAAAGGAGCGCTGTTTCTCTTCAGCCAAACTTATGGTCAGCCGTCGATGAAAGTCGATTGCCGATAATGGCGATACGGTAAGTGCATCCTTGGTCGACAAAAACACTCGCACAAGCTCACGTACCGCGGTCATCAGCAGATAGGACGATTCGTGCGCGTTGAAGTGCACACCATTTTTGACGACGGGCTCGTGACATAGTGACGCATAGACGTGGCGCTCGGTTTCGTTATGATGTGCCATCAACGCTTCGATCGTGGGCTCCTGTCGCCCCACTGCTCGAAGCCATTTATCGAAAATGCCGGAACCACACTTAGTTGATTCGTTAGCACTCAGCGCAGTCAAGCCAACAAAGAGCGCACCGCGCTCCTGATATTGCGCCTGCAAATATGGTGAGCTCGCAAGATCGATAAGAGTTTCACTTGGCACTTTGACAACGTGGCGATCAAAATCCGAATTACGCTTCTCGGCATTAGCAAATTCTGCAGCAAGGCGAAAAAAATCTCGTCCCTTCCCACAATTAAGCCGCTTTCGCGGGCGACTCATGGGACGTCGTTTTACCGACGGACCGAAGCGTGTGAGGCCCTTGTCTTCTGTTAACCCTAGCTTGGAGCTTGATTGTGCCACCATTAGTAATTTTCCTAGTCCCTGACCGAAGCGTGCAAAAAACCACTCAAGGCTGAAAAATCATCCTAAATTCTCGTCGACAACGACAAAATGCTGGGATAGCCCTGTGACGTTGAAGAAGTCAATGTGAAATTATTGGCGCGCCCGGAAGGATTCGAACCCACGACCCCCGGAACCGAAGTCCGGTGCTCTATCCAACTGAGCTACGGACGCCCAAAAAAGTTGGTTCAGGTAGTTATGCACCAACCTAGCGCTACAAGAAAAAAAATGGGGTGAGTGAAGGGATTTGAACCCTCGACCCCCAGGGCCACAACCTGATGCTCTAACCAACTGAGCTACACCCACCACATCGATTCAATTGTCTCTTTTAAGATTTTGCAGATCTTGGTAAATCCCCAATCTCTTGACTGCGGATAGAAATGTCTTATGCAGCAATCGTCAATAGGGATTCCTTTAGTAGTATAGGATAAACGTCATGAGCGAGCGCGCTCCCAACGAAATGAACTGGGCTGGATTTGCGATAAGCGAGCTCGAAAGCCTGAAGCAAAAAAAATTAATGCGCACCATGCTCAATACCGTGGTCGAGTACGGCTTGATCGAGGAACATGATCACATCATGGTGGCGATATCAGGCGGTAAGGATAGTTACACGCTGCTTGATCTCTTGCTCGTTGCGCAAAAGCGCGCGCCATTTCACTTTACGATCACAGCGCTGCATCTTGATCAAAATCAACCCGGCTACGACGGCAAACCCCTTCGTGATTGGCTCGAAGCAAACAACATTAATTATCAGATCATCAGCGAAGACACCTATAGCGTCGTTATCGATAAGACAAAGCCAGGCGGCACCTACTGCTCACTGTGCTCACGATTGCGCCGCGGCATATTGTATCGTTGCGCAAAAGAGATCGGCGCAAACAAAATTGCGCTTGGTCATCATCGCGATGATTCGATCGAGACGCTGTTGCTCAATTTGATCTACGCCGGCAAAATGCAGGCGATGCCACCAAAATATTTGACCGACGATGGTCAATTCTACGTCATCAGGCCGCTCATCGAAATGGCGGAGAAGGACATTATCAATTACGCTAACAAGCGCGCCTTCCCGATCTTGCCGTGTAATCTGTGCGGATCGCAAGAAGGGCTCAAGCGCGAACGCATGAAGCAACTGATCGATAGTCTGGAGAAGGAAAAGCCCGACGTGCGATCTGTCATGCTGCACGCCTTAAAGAACGTCAACGCGAGCCATCTCCTCGACAAACGCTTTATCGATGGTGCGCCGAAAGAAGAAAAGCCGAAGCGCAGATTGCAGGTCATCGGTGGCTAATCGCGATATACGGAAAAAAGATACAAAAAAAGCGTTGAAGAGCAAGGAGCTGCTCCTCAACGCCCAAGGCTAAACATGCGTGCGATGTTATTTCTCGTCTAAAGATCCCACAGCGCACCGCGCGTTTAGGCCTTCCCCCCCACAGGAGCTTTTGCAGTCTCCGCTTTCGCACTCACATTTTTTGCCTACTTTTGCGCAGTGGCAACTTTCATGAGCTACGCCCTGAGAATTGCCTTTCATCATGGTGTTGTCTTCTTGCGCAGGGCTCCCTGTTTTCAAAGAGCCAATAAGCAGCGGTGCAAAAAACAGTGAAGCAGCCGCTCCCAAAGCTATGATCACTGTTTTTTCCTTCGTCATAAAAACCTCTAGTTCACACTAGTTTCTATTTCAGTTGTACCGAAATTGGCGAAGCAAATTGAATTGATTTGTTGGGGATTTGCAGGGTGCTATGGTTTAACGAGAAAGAGCGCACCTAATACCGATACGCATCGGGCTTATAGGGCCCTTCGACGTTAACACCGAGATAATCAGCTTGCTCTTTAGTAAGTCTCGTGAGCTTCACATTGAGCCGACCAAGGTGAAGCCGTGCAACTTCCTCGTCGATATGCTTGGGCAACGTGTATACACAACCCTTCTCAAAGCGACGACTGCTCGATTTCGCATCTTGAAAGAGCGCGATCTGCGCAAGGACCTGATTGGTGAACGACGTTGACATCACAAACGATGGATGACCCGTTGCACAGCCAAGATTGACGAGACGACCGCGCGCAAGTAGCGTGATGCGACGACCATCTTTAAAGATGAACTGATCGACTTGTGGCTTAATATTGTCCCAGTGAATCGAGGAGTCTTGTTCGATCGAGCGAATATCGATCTCTGAATCAAAATGGCCAATATTGCAGATGATAGCCTGATCTTTCATGACCTCCATGTGATCTTTGCGAATGACATTGAAGCAGCCCGTCGCCGTAACGAAAATGTCGCCGATGGGCGCCGCATCTTCCATGGTCACGACTTGGTAGCCTTCCATCGCCGCTTGCAGTGCTATGATCGGATCGATCTCGGTTATGAGCACGCGCGCCCCGAGTGCACGCGCAGATTGAACGCAACCTTTGCCAACGTCACCGTAACCGGCAACAACCACGACTTTGCCGGCGATCATCACGTCGGTTGCACGCTTGATGCCGTCGAGCAACGATTCGCGACAACCGTAGAGATTATCGAATTTCGATTTGGTCACCGAGTCATTCACATTCATGGCGGGGCAATAAAGCTTGCGCTTGTTGGCCATTTCATAAAGCCTTCGCACGCCCGTCGTCGTTTCTTCTGAAAGCCCGACGATGGGATCATTTCCTTCAAACAAGTGCGGATATTTCTCATGCACCATCTTCGTGAGATCACCACCATCGTCGAGCAAAAGATTGGGGCCAAGCCTGCCTCTAAACGCCTTGAGTTGCTGCTCGATGCACCAATCGTATTCTTCTTCGGTCTCACCCTTCCACGCAAAAACGGCAATGCCACGCTTTGCGATCGCGGCTGCTGCGTGATCTTGGGCTGAGAAAATATTGCACGACGTCCACGTGACTTCTGCGCCGAGCTCCACGAGTGTTTCGATCAAAACCGCCGTTTGAATGGTCATGTGCAAGCAACCCGCAATACGCGCGGAAGCAAGTGGCTTGTCTTTCGCATATTTTTTTCTCAACGCCATGAGCCCGGGCATCTCTGTCTCAGCGATGAGGATTTCTTTGCGACCAAAATCAGCGAGGCTTATATCAGCAACTTTATACGTTAGTCCAGCCATATTTCTCATCCTATTCTGTGGTTCTCTTTGTTAACCAACAGCACTCGATTGTCTTCCGCGAAACCAAACTTTGCGCTCTCTCACATGGTAGCGCTGAACACCTATTGACATTGTGACGCAAAAACCAGAAAAACCGTGCAAGGTTTTCCTGGGGTGTAGAAAAGTGGCAATTCATCGGTTTTTGGTACCGACATTCGAGGGTTCGAATCCTTCCGCCCCAACCATTCTTTTTGGACCTTTATCAAATGTCTGATGCACCGATCAAAGTTTTTTGCGGCAATTCGAATAAAGATCTTGCGAATCGCATTGTTCAATATCTCGAGATGCCACTTGGTCGGGCTTTGATCAAACGCTTTGCCGACGGTGAAGTATCGATTTCCATCGCAGAGAGCGTTCGCGGCTATCACACTTACGTGGTGCAATCGCTCTCGCCACCAGCGAACGAACACATCATGGAATTGCTCGTGATGATCGATGCGCTCAAGCGCGCGTCGGCATCTGAAATAACCGTGGTGATGCCCTATTATGGATATGCGCGCCAAGATCGCAAGGCCGCGCCGCGCGAGCCGATCACCGCAAAATTGATCGCCGATCTTTTAGAAGCCGCCGGTGCCACGCGCCTCATATCGCTCGATTTGCATGCGGCACAGATTCAAGGCTTCTTCAACGTTCCGGTTGACCATCTTTACGCCTCGCCGATTTTTATCGAAGATATCAAGCAAAAATATTGTAGCGATGATTCCAGTGAAAATTTGGTGGTGGTTTCTCCCGACGC
>CAZRSD010000130.1:0-5542 GCA_964602645.1 uncultured Myxococcales bacterium | reverse complement strand
CATTATTTCCTCGGCAGCATGTGCGTTGGTGCCGTTATTGCAAGCGTAGATTCTTTGCCATTAACCGTAGTTCTAATGATAGAAGGCCACTTTTTATCTGCAAGTTGTCGAGCCGAAATCCAGTTTTCAAAGCTTATAGTTCGCGTGGCGTCCTTCACGAGGATGGGAAAAAAATTCTGCTTTTCCACCCAAATCTGCGGCGACTTGCCATCGCCAGCGTCGGCGCCGATGCTATATCCTGGCGCATTCTTGTAGAGAACGTGACCAACCTTCTTAACGTCGACGCCCTGCGCCGCCAAAAAATCTTTTATCTTTTGTGCGCCTTGTTCCTGACAGCTTGCGAGGTACTGCAAGACTGAGAGATTGACCTTTTCTTCGACCGCATCAAGCTTGGTTTGCGAGGACAATACCGGACTTTTCCCAGTGACGGTAAGCCCATCACGCTGCAATACAAGGCTCAGCTTGTACGACTCCTGGCCGTTATTAACAATGCCGTCAAAAGTGGCCTTTGCCGAAACACAGTGCTTCGCCATTTCGGCAAGAATAAAGTCCGCAGGAGGTGTATACCCATTCAGCGTAGCGCTCACGCCGAGCAAGAGCAGATAGATCGCTTTCATACATCAACCACCGGAAGAGTTTTAAAAATGCGCACAATATCTTGTAAATTTATCTGGAGATGGTGTCATCCTCCGTCGCAAAAATATTCGCAGTGCTGTGGCTCTTTGTTTTCAGAGCAGTTGTGCAATAGTTATGGCGTCACCAAAGGAGATTCTAGTAATGAAAAAGGGAAAAAACCTCGAAGCTGATTATTTCATGCGCGAAGAATCCGCCTCTACGCATAAACTGCGGGAGCAAAATCGTCGTCTGCACAAAAAGGCCGAAGATGAAAAGCTCCGCGAGCTTCACCACATGAAATGCCCCAAATGCGGCCATGATCTCATGACAAAACGTTTAAGCTACATCGACGTCGATCAATGCAGTTCGTGCGGGGTTTTAGTTTTGGCGCCAACTGATATCGAGCGCTTCATTGCTGAAGAAAAATCTGTTCTTAAAGCCTTCATCGACTTCTTCCAATCATAGACCGCGTCGTCTGCAACAAGGTTCGGGGTTTACTATGCAAAGAAAATTTTTGCTCGCCATTGCGTTGTCTGCGATATCACTACATAGCGTCGCCAAAGTTGCTCCGGCCCCACGCGATATCGCAGCGTCGGTGCACCTTCCCAATGAAAAGATCATTTTGCAAAACGGTCTCACCGTGATCCTGTCCGAAGATCACACAACACCATTTGTCGCGGTTAGCCTCTGGTATAAAGTTGGCGCCATCAATGAGAAGTCCGGCCGCACGGGCCTTGCGCATCTCTTTGAGCATCTGATGTTCGAAGGCACGCGCCACATCAAGCCCGCTGATCATTTCAAATTACTAGAAACCGCAGGCGCCTTCGATCTTAACGCGTCGACCAATTTCGATCGCACCAACTATTATCAGACGGTCCCAAAGAATCAGCTTGAACTCGCCTTGGCGCTTGAATCAAGCCGCATGTTCTGGTTGTCGATCGATCAAAAGCGTCTTGATGAACAACGCGCAGTGGTTCGTCGAGAACGCGAGCAGAGGTTTGAAGCAACGCCTTACGGCAATGTCTCGCTCAAATTGTGGGAAGCAGTTTTTCCACCGAGTCATCCCTTTCATGGTCAGGTCATAGGCTCGCATAGAGATCTTGAAGCCGCTAATCTTGCCGACATCAAATCATTTTACGATGACCACTACGGGCCTTCCAACGCAACGATTACCCTCGTGGGCGATTTTAACAAGACAGATGCACTCGCTCTCGTCGGCAAATACTTTGGCACCTTACCCAAAACCAAAACTATGGAGTCGCCTATCTTGCCGAAAATCGTTTTGAATGGTGAAGAAATTTTGCGTGAAGAAGAAAAGCTCGGCAAGCTGCCGTTGATTCACATACAGTACGTAACGCCAGGGCTCTTAGAGCCAGGTGACGCCGAGATGGATATTCTCGCCCATATTCTCGCTGGTGGTGAATATGGTCGCCTCACGAAAACGATCACGCGTGATAAGCCCTACGCAAGTGCCGTATCTGCCTATCAGCAAAGCTTTGGTCAAGTCTCGGTGTTCACCATCGACGCAGTGCTGAACCCCGGTGTCGATGAGGCAACGGTGCGCACCGATATCGACAAAGTGCTCGCAGACCTCGGCCAAAAGTCATTTTTGCCAACCGAAATTGAGCGCGCAAAAAATTCAGTTCTCACGCAACAACTCTTTGGCCTGCAAAGCCTCGGCGGGCATTCGGGTCGTGCTGAATTGCTGCAAACCTATAATCAGTTTGCTTTGCAGCCTGATTATCTCAAGGAAGACATCCTTCGCTATCGCAAAGTTGATGAGAAGGCCTTGGCGGACGCTGCCAAAAAATATCTTCCCGTCGGTAAAGCTCGCAAAATTCTTATCGCCAAACCCGTATCAGTCACGGTTGCCAAAAAAGGAAATTAGTCGTGAAAAACATGCGAATTATTTTATGGCTTTCTCTCATTTCATTGATCTTTTCTGGCTGTCGCACCATCGACAAAAAAGGCGCTATGCTTGCCACAATGCGCGATGAGCTCGACAAAAAGGAGCAGTGGCGACACACGCTACCAGAAGAAAACCAAGTTGCGCTCAAGCCCGCATTTCCCGCGGTCAAAACGAGCAAGCTTAAGAACGGCCTCACCATCATGGTCGTCGAAGATCGTCGCTTACCTATCGCCTCGATCAGCCTCGTCACGAAGAACGGATCGGCCAAGGATCCATTTGGCATGTCTGGCCTCATGCATTTGACCGGCCTTATGCTGAAGGAAGGTACGCAAACAAGAACGTCGCTCGAGCTCGCTGAGGATTTTGCGAATTTAGGCACGGAAGTAAGCGTCACCGTAGGCAAAGACATGGCGAATATAAGCGCTGCGGTACTCTCAGACAAAGTCGACCACGTGATCAATTATTTGGGCGCCATGGTGAAGACACCGCGCATGGCCATCGAAGATTTTGAACGCGTGAAGCTTCAGCATCAAAGTCTTTTGGCGTCGCAACAAGGCGTGCTTTCGTATGTGGCACAGACGAGCTTTTTACTCGCGGCTTATGGCGAAAAGCACCCGTATGCATATCCAAGTGCTGGTACCGTCGCGGCCATTTCTAAGCTCAACATCGAGGATATTAAGAAGTCACATCAAGCTAACTTCGGCCCCAACGTTGCCGCGTTGATCGCCGTGGGTGATGTTTCCCTAGAGCAGATCGAAGCGCTCGCTAAGCAACACCTTGGCACGTGGAACAGGAAAGCAACATCGCTCGCAACGGTTAAGGATCCTCCTACGACTAAGCGCATGCAAACCCGTCTCGTCGTACGTGCCCATTCGCCGCAAACCTATTTGCTCTTAGGCCAGCCGGTCATTGCGCAAAAAGATAAAGACTTGGCAGCACTGCAGGTCTTGCAAAATATCATTGCCGGCGCACCAACCAGCAGGCTCGACGCCAAATTGCGTGAAGAAAAAGGCTGGACCTATGGTGTCAGCAGCGGCGTGAGTCCCCTGTTAGGCAAAGGCCCCATCATGATAGCAACGAGCGTACAAGTGCCCTTTGGCGCCGATGCCCTCAATGAAATTTTGCGCGCCTTTGATCAGTTACAAAAGGAGCCAGTCACCGGAAGTGAATTGGCCACCGCGAAAAATGGCTTGCTGCATTCATTTGCTGGCCGCTTCAGCACCGTCGGCAAAGTTACAGCGTCACTCGCTGAGCGATTCATCTATGGCTTGCCCGCTAATTACGATGAAGTCATCTTCGATAAAATCGCTCAAGTAAGCGCCGAAGACATCATGGCGGTGTCAAAGCGAGTTCTTAAGAAAGATACTATCGTCGCCGTCGCCGTAGGTGACCTCGAAGCGATCGAAGAGCCCATTGCCAAATCCGATGTCGGCAATGTGACCATAGAACGGGAAACTATGCCCGCAGGTAACTGAGCGCGCTAACCTTTTTGCAAATGCGCCGTCGCTATGACGGCGTTTTTTTGTGCGCTTAGCTCGCCAAGATGCTCAGGACACTAGCAGCAGCCGGTGTGGGTTGCGCAGCTTGCTTCCCATTCCTTGATGCCTTTTTTGATTTCGTCGTCAGTCATGACCATCTTGTACGTCGCGATAGCCCAGCAATGACCGAATGGATCACGCACTTTACCCATGCGATCGCCCCAGAATGCGTCGGTCATGGGCATGAGCACTTCGCATCCAGCGTCGACAGCGCGCTTGAATACAGCGTCGCAATCTTCAACATAGAGCCACATGCCAACACTCGAGTTGCCTTCGGGACCTTGTTCACGAGAACCTGGCCATGCGTCAGCCATCATCACATTTGATTTGTCGAAGCGCACCATCGCATGGCAGATGTAGTTGCCCTTTGAATCGGTAGAGATAGGGCCAAGCAATTCGGCATCGAAAACCTTTTGATAGAATTCAATGGCCTTTTTGCAATTGCCATTAAACCATAGCTGCGCTGTCAGTGAATGCATGCCTTCGGGAATAGGGTGTGTCGCGGGAGTTGCCATGATTTTTCTCCTAGCAAGAGTTAGTAATTATCGTTTATAGCAGCGCACAAAAATGACTAGGGCTTCCAGTCATCTTTGCAGAGCGACGTCGCTATTTTCGATTTGGCGTAAGCATTTTTTCTGGCCGCACACGCTCATCGAAGTCTTGCTCGCTCATAAGCCCCTTCTCGAGGCACACTTGCTTGAGCGTCTTATTTTGCTGATGAGCGGTTTTGGCCACGTACGCCGCCTTATCGTATCCGATATAAGGCGTGAGCGCCGTAACGAGCATCAGTGAACGATCTTTGAGCTCATTGATCCGTTCGTAGTTTGGTTCGATTGATCGTGCGCAGTTTTCGTCGAAACAGACGAGCGCATCGCTCAAGAGCTCGACAGAGTTGATCAGGTTTTTCATGATCACTGGCTTAAAGACATTCAGCTCAAAATTGCCTTGTGAACATGCGGTGCTGATCGCCACGTGATTGCCCATGACCTGACAACACACCATCGTCGCCGCTTCAGATTGCGTCGGATTCACTTTGCCCGGCATAATGCTTGAGCCCGGTTCATTCTCCGCGATAAAGATCTCGCCGAGACCTCCTCGTGGCCCGCTGGCAAGCCAGCGAATGTCGTTTGCGATCTTCATGAAGGCAACGGCAAGCATGTTGAGGGCGCCCGACACGAGGGTGCATGCATCGTTGCCTGCCATAACGGCAAATTTGTTGGCTGCAGACTTAAATGGCACACCAGATTTCTCAGCGATGATAGCGGCCGCACGATCAGCATATTCCGGATGAGTGTTAAGACCTGTGCCAACCGCGGTACCGCCGAGGGCAAGCTCGTAGAGAAATGTCAGGCACTGTTTGATCGCAAGCTCAGCCGTGCGTAACTGCGCCGCGTAACCACCGAGTTCCTGGCCAAGGCTGATTGGTGTTGCGTCTTGCAAATGGGTGCGACCGATTTTCACCATCGACTCAAACGCGGTC
>CAZRSD010000129.1:0-5558 GCA_964602645.1 uncultured Myxococcales bacterium | reverse complement strand
TTTGCTTTTGAGCGGCTCGAGCTCTTTTAGCCTTGCAAGTATCTCTTCACTTTTGCCCTTGAGGTCCATGCGTGCATACTCATCGAGGAAGGCTGTGCGATTAAATTGAGGCGTGATGATGGTGAAGAGCTTGTGGACATATTCAGGGAGCTCTTCATCGTGGGGTTGTTGGCCTTGTGTATGAAGGCGCTTCAAAATGGTTAATGCTTCTTTCGTACACGATGCGTCGGCGCAACCGTCCTCGGAAAAGAGCGCCAAATCTTTATGCGTGAGAATCGGCTGTTCGAGGTGCGCGGCAATTGCGGCGTTTGTTGCAATGCAAAAATACAAAAAAATGCCAGCTAAGGTGAAATTATGTTTCATAGGGTATCCATTGAGTATGTTGCAAAAAAAATTATCGAGTCAGGTATAATAAAAATTCGCTTCATATCATCACCTAAATTGTTAAAAAAATCGCCCACCGATGAGCATGGAAAGGTGGCCATGCTCATCAAACATGTGTCGCGATTAAGCGAGGTCAATGCGTGTGTCAAGGTAAACCGCTTGGATCGCCTCAAGGATTTTTACTCCTTCAGTAAACGGTTTTTGAAATGCTTTTCGTCCCGAGATGAGACCCATACCCCCGCCACGTTTGTTGATGACAGCGGTGAGCACGGCTTGTGCAAGATCATTCTTTCCCGACGGCCCGCCCGAATTAATGAGACCGATGCGGCCCATGTAACAATTGGCGACCTGATAGCGAACCAGGTCGATGGGATTATTGGTGGTGAGGCGTTCATAAACGAGTGGCGACGTGTGGCCGAAATTGATCGCGGTGTAGCCGCCGTTGTTGGTTGGCAGTTTTTGTTTGACGATATCGGCGCCAAGTGTTGCACCGAGGTGATTTGCTTGGCCGGTGAGATCGGCAGCGGCGTGATAATCGACGCCATCTTTCTTAAAGCCGCTGTTGCGCAAATAGCACCACAAGACGGTAAACATGCCGAGTTCATGTGCTTCGCTAAATGCCTGGCTGATTTCTTGCAATTGTCGATGAGATTCTTGCGATCCCCAGTAGATGGTTGCGCCAATACCGACAGCACCCATGTCAAACGCTTGATTGACCTGTGCGAACAAAACTTGATCGTAGGATGGGGGCAAGCTGAGCGCTTCGTTGTGATTGATCTTCACGATGAAAGGAATCTTGTGCGCATAGGATTTAGCGACGGATGCAAGCACGCCGTAGGTTGAGGCCACAGCGTTGCAACCGCCTTCGATTGCGAGGCGGACAATATTTTCTGGGTCAAAAAAATCAGGATTCGCTGCGAATGATGCTGCAGCGGAGTGCTCTATGCCTTGATCGACGGGCAAGATGCTGAGATAGCCGGTGTTCCTAAGGCTACCCGTGTTCATCATCGTCGCGAGATTACGTAATACAGCAGGTTTGCGATCCGAGCCAACGAAGACGCGATCAAGAAAATCTGGCCCGGGTCTTACGACGCGTTCTTTGCTGATGGTTTGACATTGGTGGGTAAGGAGCGATGCCTGCTCGCCGAGAAGTTCTTCGATATCGATCATGATGCACCTTTAGGCTATGAATGTATCGCAGTTCTAGGAAGGCGAGGCGATAAATTAAAGTCAGGTTTTTGAAAGTTTTTACGACGCAGACTTGAATCGGCGTTCGAAAAAAGAAAAATCCTCGTCGTGCGAGGATCTGTAGAGCAAACGCAACATTTTACTCTATGGTAGGTCTCAAAACGGAATATCGTCGTCTTCGATGAAGCCGCCTTGCGACATTTCGTGATCATTGTTGGTGCTGTGCGGATCTGGTTTGCTAAAGCTGCCGCTCGACGGACCATCTTTCGCTGAGCCCAAATACAAAAGTTGATTCGCGATCACTTCGGTGGTGTAGCGCGTTTGGCCGGTTTTATCTTCCCACGTGCGCGTCTGCAGACGACCCTCGACAAAAACTTGGCGGCCCTTTTGCAGAAACTTGCTAGCGTTCTCGGCGGTCTTGCCAAAAATTACGACGCTCACCCATTCGGTTTGGTCTTTGTAATCTTCGCCTTCTTTACGACGTTCGGTCACACCAATGCGCAAATTACCAACAGCAGTTCCTGATGGGGTGTAACGCACTTCGGGATCTTTTCCTAAATTTCCAATCAATGACACGCGATTTAATCCAGCAGCCATAAAAACCTCGTTTGATAAAAAAACACACTACCTCATAGGGCGGATATTGCTCGATGTAAACGTTTTTATCATACATGCATTTGCGCGCATCGTCCATACGTCCGATAGGTAGATAAAAAGGGCCAAAAAATTCGCCAGAGCTAGGCCCTGTGGGATAATCATCGATATGATGAAAGCCAAAATTCTTTGTAGCTTCTTCGTAATCTTCTTATGCAATGGATGCTCATTTTTCTATGTGGTGAAACAAGGTGCCTACCAACTAAATCTCTTGGCTGGTGCTGAGCCCATCGAGATGGCGTTACGAAAACCTAATCTCGATCGCAATCAACGACGAAAGCTCGAACTGATCTTAGACGTTCGTGAATTTGCGCAGCTCAAGCTCAAGCTCAATGCACGCAAAAATTACAAAGATGTCAATCTCGAATGGGACAAACGCATTCATACGGTTTCAGGATCGGCGCCGCTCAGATTTAAACCTTATCTGTGGTGGTTTCCGGTCATAGGCTCAGTACCTTACAAAGGCTTTTTCAATGAGGCGGATGCCGACGAGGAAAAGCAGCGCGTGGAGGGCGCCGGATATGAGACGCAAAAGCGAGAAATTCACGGCTATTCCACGCTCGGCTATTTTGCTGATCCGGTATGGCCACATATGCTCCTCATGTCTGAGCACGCGCTCGTCGAGTTGATCATTCATGAGCTCGCGCATGCGACCGTATATTTTCCCAACCAAACGCCATTCAACGAGACCTTTGCCAATTTCGTAGGCAAGCGGGGTGCGCGCGCGTATGTGGCACATCGCTTCGGTAGCGAAAGTAATGCGGTTAAAATTTGGGACCAATACGACGAGAATCTGAAGCGCTACTATCAGTTCTTCCATGAACTCTATGCGGAGTTAGACAAGATCTACAAGAGTGACATTGGTGACCACAACAAGTATGAGCAAAAGGCGGCACATCTAGCCGCTGCGAGAGCTCGTTACGAAGGGCTGGTGAAGCAAAACGTGCTTCCTGATATTGATTTCTCAATGGTGAATAACGCCTATCTGCTGTCATTCAAGAGCTATAACGAAGACCATGAAGTCTTTGAAAAATTATTTTCGTTAGTTGGTAATGATTTTGGAAGATTTATCGACGAAATTAATTATTACGGAAGAACAAATACACCGTTTATATCGCTTAGAGAGCATGTCCAAATATTGGCAGAAAAGCAATGATGCGTGAGTTAACTCAATCGCTCAAGATGATGGTGGCGTTCACGTGCGTCATGAGCTTGCATCTGCGTGCTACCCTTTATTCGCAGCTCTCGTCGCTGGAAGTGGATTTGGTGGAAGAGGGGCTCGCCGTCTTTGAGCTCGTTCCGGAAGAGAACCCTGAAAATCGGGTGGTGCATCAGATTCACATCCTCACGATTTCGCCGTTTACCGAGGACTCTGGCTTTCTCACCATTTTTAATCGGCTCCACATCAACTCGCGCGAAGACATTGTGCGGCGTGAAGTGAAACAGCAACAAGGCGAACTCTACGACGCTGCGGCGGTGCGCGATAGTGAACTCGCGCTCCGCGACCAATCGCTCGTGCGCTCGACCGCGGTGATCGTGCCGGTACATTCCAAATCGTCACAAAATCCCGACGATATCGATTTGCTCGTTGTTACGCGTGATCTTTTAAGTTTGCGACCAACGTTTGCGTTTAAAGGTTCGATCGACTTAATCACCAATCTCATGATAGCGCTCGGTGAGCATAATTTTCTCGGCTACAATAAATCGATCGCTGGCATTTATGAGATGCAGCAGGGCCAACACATGTGGTCGTTGAACTATTTTGATCCGCGCTTGTTTGGATCGCCGCTGCAGTTAACGGTAAAGCCAAGTCTTGTGTTGCTTCGTGACAGCCTCAAATACGACGGCATGCTCGGCGATCTCAAAATCGAAAAGCCTTTACTCTACGAATCAGATTTCTTTGGCTATGGAGCTGAGCTCACCTATGGGACGCGCTCTGTTATCGATTTTAACGGCAGCAAAGTGCGCACGCTTGATGTGCCGACGAGCAAAGGCATCGAACGCATTGAGCGCAAATATCGATGGCGTAACGGCAAAGGCTCGCTTCATACCAAGTTTTCATTTGGTCGAACCTACAAGAAGGAACTGCTTGTCCGCTACGGCTTTAATATTAAGCGTCCTTCGATCTTAGGCGACGTCGCGCTCGACGAAGAAAAGCGTGCCTATATTTTAGAACACCTCTTGCCCAAAAATGAATTCGAGAGCTTTGTAACCCTGGGCTTTGGCTATTTTCAAAACCAGTACCTAACGCTCTACGACTATGAGAATTTCAAATTGCAGGAAACCAAGCGCATTGGCCCAAGTATTGCTGTCACCAATGATTTTTCGTCGAAGGCGGTGCTCTTGAGCGATAACAATTTTCTGCGCCCTGAAACGAAACTCACGTATACGCAACCGCTCTACAAAGATTCTTTTGTCTATGCGTCGATATCAACTTCAAACCGGTTTGACGGCGGCTTTACCGATAATATCTTTAAATACGGCGTGAGCCTCATCTCGCCGACCATCATGGGAGCAGGACGCTTTGTGCTCGACGGCCGGTTATCAACGACTTCTGAAAATCGTGATAATCAGAAATTTGTTTTAGGGTCAGACTCCGGCATTCGTGGCGTCGAGTCGCGCTTCTACTCAGGTGATAAAGGGTTTCGCACCAATTTGGAATTTCGTATGTCACCATTTGATGTGTGGATCTTTCATATTGGTGGCGTCGTATTTTACGACGTGGGTTCAGCGTTTGACGACTGGCGTCGCGCCAATGCAACCCATGCTGTCGGTCTTGGCTTACGATTCCTCGCGCCGCAGATAAGCTCGGTGCTATTTCGCATCGACTTTGGCTTTCCCATTTTTGGCAAAGGAAAAGACTATCACGTCATTGTGCCAAGCTTCGGAACGGGGCAGGCATTCTGAGCTGTTTTGAAAACACGCTCTAACTCGCGACGGTATTAGCGGTAATCCCGCCTTTCGCTGAAGAGCTCGCGCATCCGAGCGGCGAAGTGAGACGGAACCCTACGGTGATGGTTAAAATACACCTCCCAACGTGGATTCCGGGTTCAGTATGCCGATCGCTTCGCGATCTTTTCGGCGCCCGGAACGACGGTAGAGTGGAGTTGATGACAAGAAGGGCGCGCAAAAAACTAAGCGCTTCGGCGCTCATCAGGGGGAGAGAGCGCCAAAGCACACTGTCGCGCTATGCGCTCGCTTCGTCACCTATCAATTGGCAATGATTTGCAGCAAAGCTCTGCGTTTTTTTAGCGACGCCGTTTTCGAACACAGAGATGTCGATATATTTGTTGGTCTTCCTCTTTGCATCGTCCTCCAATGAATCGTAAAAC
>CAZRSD010000128.1:0-5604 GCA_964602645.1 uncultured Myxococcales bacterium | reverse complement strand
GGGAGCGTGTACATCGGCTCTTCACGCGCACGTCCTCAGCGTGAGCGAATTCGAGGGCAAACATTTCATTCGCTTTAAAGTTTTTCCGCATCAAGGTGATCGTTATGGACCAAAAGTCTGCAAAGCAGAACTGGTGGCAAAGCGCTACGTCATGAGCTCAAACGGGCAAAAAGAAAAGCGTTACGTGATTAAGACCAAGGTTACTGTAGGAAAAACCAGCTTTGACACCGAAATAACGCTTACTGACCGCTCCCCTTTGCGGTTTCGCATGTTGCTTGGCAGACTCGCCCTTAGAAAAAACTTCCTGATCGATCCTGCCAAGTCGCATATACAGGGGCGGCCGCTCTATCATCATCACGGTGCAGAATGAACATTGTAATCCTTGCGCGAAATGCCGATCTTTATTCTCACAAACGTCTCGTCGAAGCAGGCGTTGCGCGCGGCCATCACATGCGCATTTTGGATACGACGCGTTGTTACATGAACATTTCGGAAACCAAGAGCGCAACGCACTATCATGGCGGTGAGGTGATCACAAATGTCGACGCGATCATTCCACGAATTGGTGCTTCGATTACCTTTTATGGTACAGCCGTCGTTCGCCATTTTGAGTCGCAAGGAGTCTATTCACTGAATTCGTCAGTAGCCATTTCACGCTCGCGCGACAAATTGCGCTCGCTGCAATTGCTCTCGCAAAAGTGCATTCCGTTGCCAACGACCGGCTTTGCGAGTTCGCCCGAGGATACCGAAGATCTCATTTCCATGGTGGGTGGCGCGCCACTCATCGTGAAATTGCTCGAGGGCACACAAGGCAAAGGCATCGTTCTTGCGGAAACTAAAAACGCGGCAAAGAGCGTCATCAATGCGTTTAAGCATTTGCGTGAAAATATCTTGGTGCAGGAATTCATCAAAGAAGCTGGCGGGCGCGATTTGCGTTGCTTTGTTGTCGGCGACAAATGCGTTGCCGCGTATCAACGCGTGGCGATGGCTGGAGAGTTTCGCGCTAATTTGCATTTAGGTGGGGCAGCATTGCCCGTTAAACTCACCTCGGAAGAGCGCAAATTGGCAATACGTGCGGCAAATGCCATGGGCCTGAATGTGGCGGGTGTTGATCTCATTCGCTCAGCGCGCGGACCGCTCGTACTCGAGGTCAACTCCTCGCCAGGTCTCGAAGGTGTTGAGACCGCAACCAAGCAAGACGTCGCGAGCGCCATCATCGAATTCATCGAGAAGCGTGCACACAAAAAGGGCAGACCGTCGCTCTAAGAGCCGCGTATTTAAAAATACGCTCTTAGAAAGCAAGGTGTGGCGTTCGTTGCGTGTTGCTTCACAATAGCCTTGAGAGACCTTTAAAAAAGCACCGCGAACAGCGCTATCCCTTAAGCTATTGGTTGGACCAACTTTTTAAGGCTAGCGTTAAAGCTCGCCTTTTTTTGCTCGCCAATTTTTATCGCATTGATGATCGTCTCCAACGCCTTTGCGCACTTTCAACGCTCCATCACAGTTTTCAATGCGCTTGCCCACACAGCCCACCGAGCCCTTAGGAAGAATTATCGTATTTGAGCTTTTCCCTGACCCTTCCTTATTGCACGTAACGTCGTATTGGCAAAAGGAGCCTTCAGGAACACGGGAGTCCAAGCTCTTGTAAGGTTTTGCCGAAAAAGGGTCACAGGATTTTTGAAAGGAGCCTTCAAGCGGGGGGCAAGAATTTCCCAATGCAGAACCCGCACTTCCCGACCATTGCATACTATCGGTCACCACGAGCGTGCCATTGCTGTTATGAATGTTCATGCATGCACTGCCATCATTCGGCACCACAATCTCATTATGCATGAGACCATGACAGGAGCGGTCGTGGGAACACTGGGCCGATACAATTGAAAGGTCATGCTCTGCAATATTAGGGTCGGTGGATCGAAAATCCTTTACCCTAATATCTTGGCAGGAGTCTCTGAAGGTACCACCCAATTGCGGCATTACCGCTGCTGCTACGGGCATCACCACCAAACATGAGACAATGGCAACCCCTGCGCCTATTTTCAGCGCTGTTGTGACATTAGACCCAAAGCGAAGTTCGCATTTATCCCAAAAATGAGGCGTCTCTTCGTCCTTTTCAACATCAACGAAGCCCAAATCTATTGCGCGTTTCTGTAGTGCGGGCGACAAATCATCCCAGTAATTCATCACCATTTCTTCCAACTGATCCTTATTGAGGGTGCCTTCCTCTTTGATTTCCCGCCAAACTTGATTGGCCGGGCTAACAAAATCCCCATCCCCACTATCAATTGCCAAGCGCAAAATACCGTAGGCAAAAGCCCACTCAGGCTCATTTTCCACCAACTGCCATATTTTACGATTCTTAGTGGTGTAGCCGCCGGTCAGGGACTCCATAGCCGAAAGCGTCGTTGAAATGAAAAAACTGCACATTAACGCAATGAGACCAATATTTTTCATATGATTCTCGTGTTGATATTTTCTTCTGTTTTCTTCACCTGCGGGAAATTCGTCAATAAGGGATTTTGTGAACTCATTTGCGGACTACAGCGCCGTCCGTCTGAAATGATCACTCAAGAACATCGTGGATCGACAAAAGAAGCCTTATGTGACGCCGCACAATACGCGAATAAACTGCTCAAGCGAACTATGACCGATACTGTCGCGATACATCGACAATGACGAGAGCACGATATCGAGCTCCGCAAGCATCATCGCACGCGCGCGACTCACGCCTGTGGTTGCAAGCACCTGGTCCTTGAGGCGAAACGCGGTTTCAGCACTGATATCATCGTCGCGAAACGCACCGGCAAAATCACACCTGAGGCTTTCATTTTCTTCACACGCCAAAAGCATAGGCAGCGATAGCTCACGATTGCGGATATCGCGGCATACATCTTTAAGATTCTGATCACCGTGAAAATCTTTGATATCGTCGGCCAACTGAAAAATAAAACCGATGCGTTCACCAATTTCCCATAGGTGTTGTGCGGCCTGAGGTTGATTGCAGAAACGAGCTGCCGCAAAACCACACCATGCAAAAAGTGCGCCGGTTTTGCCAACGGAAATACTGCGCAAGCAATTGGGGCTTACATCACAGCGGCCACGCGTGTTGAGCTCCATCATCGCTGAGCGCGTCATGTCGCGCACCACAACAATAGCGTTATCGATCAACGCGCGATCAAAGTCTCGCAAAAGCTCGAATGCCTCAGTCAATAAGAAATCACCAGCAAGTACTGCTTTGGCGTTGCCGAACTCGCGATTAACCGAGTTTTTGCCTCGTCGTAAATCAGCCTCATCGACAATGTCATCATGTAAGAGGCTTGCTGCGTGAATGAATTCAGCAGCAACACCAATGCACAAAAAATTCTTGTCGACTTCTTTTTTAAACAACCAATGAAAATAAAGGCAGAGTAATGGTCGTGCACGCTTGCTGTGATCAGAAACACATAGATAGCGACTGGCAAGATGAAGTTCATTGCTACCAAAAATCGCTGTATCATCGTTGGTACCCAACGGCAAAAGACGTTGGCTTATAAGTTTATTGATGTCTGTCAAATATGTTGTTTCTACCGACGCCAACATGCGCTTCCTTTTGCTTTGAGCGACAGTCTTGCTGTCTACAGCATTGCCGTTCACGCCGCCACACCTATGGCACCGTTTTGTGAAGACAACCCACGTTGATGATATGCATTTTCTTTGTGGCCACACCGCTTCTAAATTATTTTGTTACGGTCAAGCGATTCAATAATACGGTTTGCGCCGACACAGGCTCGGCGGCACCCGCCTCAACCTTTTGGTAAATGCCATCGCTGTTAAGCTGCCATGAGGTTGAGTTGTCTTCCAAACACGTATTAAAAACTTCTTTCACAACGCGCTTTTTGAGTTTTTCATTTTCGATCAAGAAGGCGATTTCGACGCGTTGACTCAGATTGCGCAGCATCAGATCGGCACTCGACAAATAGACGCGTTCATCGCCGTCATTGAGAAAATAATAAGCGCGGGTGTGCTCCAAAAATCTTCCGATGATCGAAATCACGCGAATGTTTTCCGAAATGCCGGGAATGCCCGGGCGCAAGCAACATGGTCCACGCACAATGAGATCGACGGGAACACCTGCTGTGGATGCACGATATAGCGCCCCTATCATTTCAGGATCGGTCAGCGCATTTATCTTCGCCATGATATGGGCTTTCTTGCCGGCGAGCTGATTGGCGATTTCAGCCTCGATGTGATCCATAAACCGCTTACGCATAGTGAACGGCGCATGCAATAATTTCTTGAGCTTGAATGGCTTGGTGAGACCAGTTATCTGAAGAAAGATCTGATGGACATCTTCGCAAATGTCCTTGTCCGCCGTGAAAAAGCCGAAATCCGTGTAAAGTCGTGCTGTCTTTTCGTGATAGTTGCCCGTGCCAAGATGCACGTAACGCTTGATGGTATCGCCCTCGCGACGCACCACCATGAGCATTTTCGCATGAGTTTTGTACCCAACGACGCCATAGGACACGTGTGCACCGGCCTCTTGCAGTTTCGTCGCAAGATTGATGTTCGCTTCCTCATCGAATTTGGCGCGCAACTCAACCACCACCGTAACTTCCTTGCCGCGCCGCGCTGCTTCCACCAAATAATCGACGAGTACCGAATCAAAACCGGTGCGATACAGCGTTTGCTTGATCACGAGAACTTTAGGATCAAACGCTGCTTGCCTGAGCAAATCTTGCACTGGCGCAAATGATTCGTACGGATGATGCAAGAGCAAATCTTGTTCAGCGATGCTCTCAAAAATCTTGGGGCTACGTGCAAGGCTCTTTGGCACCGTCGGTATGATTGGATCGAATTTGTGCTGCGGCATATCGACGAGGTCGTAAATGGCAACCAAGCGGCTCAAATTCACCGGCCCATCGGCCAAATAAAGTTCGCTGTCGGTGAGCTTAAACTGACGGAGCAAAAGATTCTTCAGCTGTTCACTGCAATCACGCTCGGTTTCAAGACGAACCGCTTCGCCATATTTTCGCGACGGCAATTCCCATTCAAGGCTCTTCATCAAATCATCAATTTCTTCTTCATCCAAAAACAGATTGCTGTTACGCGTGACGCGAAATTGATAGACCCCCTTCACAGCGATATTGGAGAAGAGTTCAACCATGAAATTGCGGACGACATCGGCGAGCAATACGAAATCGCAATCACCCGGACGCTGAGCAAAGGGCAACCGAATAACGCGAGGCAAGATACGCGGTGCAGGTACGATGGCAACTTTCACATCGCGCCCAAAAGCACCCTTTCCGTCAAGCTCAACGATGAAATTAAGACTCTTGTTCGACACACGCGGAAACGGATGGGCAGGATCCAAACCAAGTGGACTAAGGACCGGCAACACTTGTGTCTCAAAATATTTACGCAACCAATCAGCTTGTTCGCTCGACCACAGCTCCGGTGGCAACACGTTGATGCCTATCGCCGTGAGTTCCGGCACAATCCGATCATTAAGGGTGTCATATTGGCGCTTAACGAGATCTTTGCTCGACGCTGAAATGAGTTTGAGCAACTCCGTGGGGCTGCGCTGATCAGGATCAACACTCAACACACCAGCGGCGCGTTGCTTTC